>NZ_LT840185.1:600000-790000 GCF_900177405.1 Allosphingosinicella indica
GGTGTTGCTTGCGGCGTCGAAGGCGATCGCGAACTCGCGCTGGCGGCGCTCGGCGGCGGTCAGCGCCTGCAGCGCATTCTCGACATCCTCCAGCCCGGTCAGCACCGTCTGCCGATAGCTCGCATAGGCGCCGTCGGCGGCGGCCTGCTGGCTGCGGACCTGACTGCGCAGCCTGCCGCCGTCGAAGATCGTCTGGCTGAGCCCGGCGAACAGGCTGCCCGTGATCGCATCGAACAGCCCGCCGATCGAGAAAGCGCTGGTGCCGATGTTCCCGCCGATGCGGAGCGCTGGGTAGAGCTGCGCTTCAGCAACGCCGATCCGCGCGGTGGCGGCGGCAAGGCTGCGTTCGGCGCCGCGCACGTCGGGACGCTGGCGGAGCGTGTCGGCCGGAATACCTACCGCGATGTCGGCGGGACCGGTAGGCACCGGACGGACGGGATCGAGCGACGGGTTGATCGCGCCCGGCGCCTGCCCGGTCAACACCGCGAGCCGATAGGCGGCGGCGGCATAGCTCGTCTCGATATTGGGGATCGACGCGGCGGTTTGCGCGCGCGCCGCCCGCGCCTGCTCGCTGTCGAGCGACGAGACGAGGCCCGCCTGCACGCGCCAGCCGGCGATATCCAGATTATCATCGGCGATGGCGAGAGAATCGCGGGCGATCGCGAGGCGCTCCTGCGCGAGGCGCGCGCTGATGTAATTGTTCGCCGTTTCCGCAACGATCGCGACGCGAACGCCGGCAAGATCGAAGCCAGCGCCTTCCTTGTCGGCGCGCGCGGCCTCGACGCTGCGACGGATGCCGCCGAACAGATCGGCCTCCCACGCGGCATCGCCGCCGAGCGAGAAATTGGTACTGTCGTTACCCGCGCCGATGCTGCGATTGACGCCCGCGGAAGCGCCGACGCTCGGCAGATAGCCGGCGCGCGCCTGGACCAGCGCCTCGCGCGCCTGCCGCAGCCGCGCCGCAGCCGCGGCAAGATCGAGATTGCCCGCGATCGAGCGGTCGACGAGATCGGTGAGCAGGGGATCGTCGAACCGCTGCCACCAGGTCGCGAGTTGCTGCGGCTCGCCGGGATTGGCGCCCGGGCCGTGATAGGCATCTGGAACCCCGAGAGCACTGGCCGGCGCCGGCCGATAATCGGGTCCGGACGCACAGGCGCTCAGCACGGCGGTAAGCAACAGGCCGGTGGCGATACGCATATTCACGCCCCCGGTTAGCGGTTCATCGCATGAACGCCCGCTGAAACCCGCCAACGTCAGGGAAGCTCGCGCGCGGCGGCCAGAACCGCGTCGACATGACCCGGAACCTTGACCTTGCGCCACACCTTTTTGATCACGCCATCGCGGTCGACGAGGAAGGTAGCGCGTTCGATTCCCATATATTTCCGGCCGTACATCGACTTTTCGACCCAGGTGCCGAACGCCGCGCACGCGGCGCCGTCGACGTCGGAGGCGAGCGGAACAGAGAGATCATATTTGGCGGTGAACTTCTCGTGAGAGCGACGATCGTCCTTGGAAATGCCGAGCAGCCAGGTGTCCGCCTTGCGGAATTCGTCGGCCGATGCCGTGAAGTCCTTGGCCTCGCGCGTGCAGCCCGAGGTGTCGTCCTTCGGATAGAAGAAGACGACAAGTTTGTGGCCCTTGAAGTCCGCGGGGCTGATCGGCTTGCCCTCCGCGCCTTCCATCGCGACGTCCGGAACCGGGCTGCCTTCGTCCACCATCATTCGTCTCCTGCCGTCTGCGCGACCGATCGCCACAGCGCCGATACGCTCTGCCGTGCCGCGTCGTGCGCCGCAAGCAGCGCGTCCCAATCCTCAACCCCGCACGCGCGGGCCACCAGCGCGCGCGAGGCTTCCGGCGGCTCGGCGGAGGCGGGGGAGACGAGCCGCATGGTCACCAGCATGGCGGTAAGCAGGCGCAGCGCATCGCGGATCCCGGCAGGTACGAACCCGGCATCGGTCAGCACCGGGATCGCGCATTCCAGCCGCGGATCGATGCCGATCCCCTCGCGCAATTGCAGCGTGTGGATCGCGAATTCGAGATCGACCAGCCCGCCCTCGCCCATCTTGATGTCGAAGGGCCCTGCAGGCGGCTTGTGACGGGCAACCTCGGCGCGCATCCGCGCCGCGTCGGCGGTGAGCACGGCGGGATCGCGCGGGCTGCACAGCGCCGCATCGACGATCGCCTGCAGCGCCGCCCGGCCATCGGCGGAGCCATAGACCGGCCGCGCGCGGGTCAGCGCCATATGCTCAAAAGTCCAGGCGCGTTCGCGCTGATAGGTGGCGAAGCTTTCGAGCGACACTGCGAGCAGCCCGTCGCCGCCGTGCGGTCGGAGCCGCGTATCAACCTCGTAGAGCGGCCCCGCCGCCGTCGGCACCGACAGCGCGGACGACACGCGCGGCGCGAGCCGGTTGAAATAATCGGTGGCGCTGAGCGGACGGCGCCCGTCCGAGACCGCCTCATGGCTGCCGGTGAACAGGTAGACCAGATCGAGATCGGACGCATGGGTGAGCGCCGCACCGCCGAGCCGGCCGAGGCCGAGCACGAGGAGTTCGCCCCCCGGCACGCGTCCATGCTGCGCGGCGAATTCGGCGATGGCGGCGTCGGCGAGCACGTTGAGCGCGGCTTCCGCCACGCGCGCATAGCCGTGCGCCACGTCGATCGGTTCGCTGCGCGCCAGCACCACCTGCGCGCCGAGCGCGAAGCGGCGCTCGTTGACGCGGCGGCGGACGCGATCGAGCACCATCTGATAATCCTCGCCGTCGCGCTCGGGCCGCGAGAAGGCGGCGATCAGCCGGTCGACCTCGGGCGGCGGATCGAAGGCGCTGGCATCGATCAGGCCGTCGAGAAGGCCCGGGCGGCGGCCGAGCTGTTCGGCCAGCGTCGGTGCGTGCGCGAGCACGGTGGCGAGAATCTGGAGCAGCGCGGGCCGCGCCTCCAGCAGGCGGTAGAAATTGACGCCGCCGGGCAGCTTCTCGACGATATCGTCGAAGCGGTTGAGCGCGCGCGCCGGATCGGGCGATGCGCCGAGCGCCTCGATCAGCGCCGGAAGCAGCGCCTCGAACGCCTCGCGCGCGGCGCCCGCCTGGAGCGAACGCGCCCGCCCCGAGCGCCAGCTCTCGACCCGCTGCCGCGCAGCCTCGGCCTCGCTGAAGCCGGCGCGCGCAAGGGCTTCTTCCAGCGGCGCGGCATCACGCGGCAGGCGCGCGTTCTGCTCGTCATCGTCGTCCGCGAGGGCGTCGTAATTGGCGGCGACCTTGGCGACATGCGGCGCGAGCAGATCGACGAGCGCCGGCCCGTCGGCCAGCCCGTGCAGCCGCGCGACATTGTCGAGCGCTGCGCCTTCGGGCAGGCTGTGCGTCTGGCGATCATCGACCATCTGCAGGCGATGCTCGACCGTCCGGAACAGTCGATATGCCTCCGACAGCATCGCCGCCTGCGCCTCGCTGATCCGCCCGCCTGCGGCCAAGGCTGCGAGCGCGTCAAGCGTCGCGGGTGCGCGTAGCGCCGGCTCGCGACCGCCGTGGATGAGCTGATGCGCCTGCGCGAAGAATTCGATCTCGCGGATGCCGCCGCGCCCGCGCTTCAGATCATAGCGCGGGCCAAGCGCCTGCCCTTGCGCATAATGATCGCGGATCCGCCCGGTGATCGAACGTATCTCTCCGATGGCGCCGAAATCGAGGCTGCGGCGCCACACGAACGGATGGATCGCGTCCAGAAAGTAGCGGCCCACCGCAGCATCGCCCGCCACGAAGCGCGCGCGGATGAACGCCGCCCGCTCCCACGGCAGCGCCTGCGATTCATAATAAGAGATGGCGGCGTCGACCGGCAGCGCGATCGGCGTCACTTCGGGCGACGGGCGGAGCCGCAGATCGACGCGGAACACATAACCGTCGCTGGTCCGCGCCTGGAGCTGCTCGACGACCTTCTGGCCGATGCGCAGCGCCGCCTGCTGGTGATCCTCGCGCGGTTTCAGCGGCAGCGTGCGCGGATCGTAGAGGAACAGCACGTCGATGTCGGACGAATAATTGAGTTCGCGGCTGCCATGCTTGCCCAGCGCGATGACCGCGAAACCGCGCGGCGCCTCGTCGGGCGTGCGCGCGAGCATCGCCGCGGTGATCGCCCGCTCGAGCGCGCGATCGGCGAGGTCCGACAAGCCCTCGACCACCGCTTCGAGCGGCAGCGCGCCTGCAAGATCGCCGATCGCCAAGACGGTCGCGACCGCGCTTCGCTGCCGCCGCAGCGCGATCCCCACGTCGTCGATGTCGTCACCAGTATTTCCGGCCATGACGAGCGCATCAGCAAGCCGGCCGGCGGCCAGCATGTGCGCCAGCGCGGGGTCGCTCTCCAGCCGCTGCCGCAGGAAGGGTGCGTGTTGCCGCGCGCGGGCCAGCGCGTCGTTAAGATTCACGTCACCAAGAGTATCATTCATGCCACAGCCAGAAATTGAACCGTTGTGCAGGCGCAACAATGGCAACCTGTGTTAAACATGGACGTTATTAGGTCCGTGACTACGATCAACCCGAGAAGAGAAGCCATGATCAACGCTTCCGAAAGACGGTTTGTGAAGGTGGCTCCGCCCACGCTTCACGCCGGCGTCGGGAATGCGTTGCGTGAAGCTTTCGCGCTGGAGAGCGAGCCGCGTAACCCGCGTTCGTTTGAGGCGCTGCTTGCCAAGCTCGACTGAGCGCGACGTAATCCGACGTGACAAACATTGCGGCGCTCCGGCTTCGGCCGGGCGCCGCAATGTTGTTTTTGGGTTTCAGGCGTCGCGGTCGCGGCTGAGGTCGTCGACCTCGTCCATGATCGACTGGAGCGCGCTGACGTCTGATTTCGCCTGCTCGCGGCGCGAGGGCAGCTTGCCCTCGGTGAGAAGATTTTCGAGCGCCACGCGCCCACGCGCGACGCGGCTCTTGATCGTGCCGACGGCGCAACCGCAGATTTCCGCTGCTTCCTCATAAGCGAAGCCGCCGGCACCGACGAGAATCAGCGCCTCGCGCTGCGGCTGCGGAAGATGCAGCAACGCGCGCTGCATATCGCCGAGCTCGACGTGACGGTCCTGGCTCGCCGGCGCAGCGAGCAGCTTGGATGCGGTCAGCTCGTCCCACTCCCCCTTGAAGCGCGCACGGCGCATCTGGCTAAGAAAGAGGTTGCGCAGAATGATGAAGGTCCAAGCGCGCATGTTGGTGCCCGCCTGGAAACGCTTGCGCGCAGCCCAGGCCTTGAGCAGCGTTTCCTGCACCAGATCGTCGGCGAGATCGCGGCTGCCCGAGAGCGAGCGGCCGAACGCCCGCAGATGGGGTATGACCAGCCCGAGCTGCTCCTTGAACTCGTTGTCGGACAGCGGAACGGGCTCTTCGCGCCGTGCGTCCTCCAACGGTTCCTCATTCTCGGCTGACGTCATCATGCCCCCAAGGCCAACATCCCGCCTTGCCGGAGAAATGGCAAGCCGCGACGGTCATTCTTTTGTTTACGGGAATCTAGGACTTAGCGCCAGACGATCAAGAGCACCGCAAAGATGATCACGACCAATATGATCGAGATCGGGAGAATCTTGCGCGTCATGTGCGGCGTGGTGCCGGCACGTGCTTCGGTCTTGCTGAGATGCGGTTCGCCTTCGTCCATCGGTAATGCGGTCCTCGAAGTTCCGTTCGTTTCGGTTGCCAACGCGGCGGAGTCGCGGACGGTTCCTTCGAGGACCTCGCTGTCAGCCTGCCGGCACCGTCGCCGTGTCGAAGAACAAAGCCTGCGCGATCGCGGCCTTCACAGTCGACCGCTGGAACGGTTTGGTGATGAGGAAGGTCGGCTCCGGCCGCTCGCCGGTAAGGAGACGCTCCGGGAAGGCGGTGATGAAGATCACCGGCACCTGGAATTCGGCGAGGATGTCCTTCACCGCATCGATCCCCGAACTGTCGTCGGCGAGCTGGATGTCGGCGAGCACGAGGCCGGGGCGGCGCGCCAGCGCCTGGCTGACCGCTTCCTCGCGCGTCACCGCGACGCCGACCACTTCGTGGCCGAGATCGCGGACGATCGTCTCGATATCCATCGCGATGATCGGCTCATCCTCGATGATCAGCACTTCGGCGTGCGTCTGGCGCTCGATCTCCGACAAGGCTTCGGCGACGAGGCTGTCCACCTCATTGGCTTCCGCACCGATCAGATAGCCCGCATCCTCGGGGGTGAATCCTTCCATCGCGGTCAGCAGCAACGCCTGACGCGACAGCGGCGTGATCCGCGCAAGGCGCGCCTTGGCGATCCCCTCGTGCGTATCATCGACATCGTCGCCGTCGACATTCTCTTCGATATTCGCGCTCGACCAGATCGCGTGGAACGTGCGGTAGAGGCCCAAGCGCGGGTCAACATCGCGGGGAAAATCGTCCGGCGCCGCGACGATAGCCTCGAGCGTCGCGCGGACGAAAGCGTCGCCATGGGCCTGGCTGCCGGTGAGAGCACGGGCATAGCGCCGAAGGAAGGGAAGATGCGGCGCGAGATCCTGACCAAGCGACATAAGCGGGAAAACTCCTGGAAATCCGTGTTGCCGGTCTTTTGGAAGCCCGCCCCTCGCTTGGCAACCCCGCGTCCTTTCGGATACGCAACGATGGCGGACGGAAAGGAAACAGCCCGGCCCGCTCCCCTTCCTGAACATTGGAACCAATCAGGGAGTTTTTTGTTTCATTGCCCATTCCGGGCTCTTATGTCCGCCCGGACTCGGATCGTCCGCCCGCGCGATGGGCCGTAGGGGTGGGCAACCCTGGGCGAGTGTTTTGAACGAGAAAAATACCGGCCGAGGGAACGGCCGCGAGGGGTGATAGAGTTGAGCCTTGAGAAGCAAAAGGATGGGCGCGGGGGTCACGGCGCCAAATCCGACAGCGGCAAAAGCAAGAAATCCGGCGGCAAGGCGGACGTGGGCAATGCCTTGCGCACCGTTTACCAGCGGACGGTCAACGAGGATATTCCTCCCGAGATGCTCGACCTTCTCGGCAAGCTCGGTTGAGGTGAGGATCGAGCGCAGGACGTCGCCATGACGGCCAGCAAATACCGGCCATCGTTGCTCGACTGGATCGGCGCGCGTTTCGCGCGATTGTCGACCGGGCTCAAAATGCTTTTCATTCTCGGGATCGGGCTCTGCCCGCTCGGGCTGATCGCCGTGCTCGCCTCCATAGAGAGCGCGCGCGCCAACGACGCGAAGAATATCAGCGAAATCCAGACCGCGCTCGAACTGAAAGCGCAACGGCTCGACGCGGCGGTAAGCCGCGCGGTGCTGACGATGCGCGCAGCGGGCGGAGCCTTGCGGGCGGCCGCGCCCGATCCCGCTTTGTGCGAGCGAACGGTCGAGCGGCTGGCGCGCGCGCAGGGATCGCAGTGGCGCTACGCCCTGTTTTCCGACGACGGAGCCGCGCTATGCTCGAGTCCGGGCTTCGCGGCGGCACGGCCCATGGCGATCGGGTTCAATAGCCCGACCTCGACCGCGCGGATCGCCGACGACGGATCCTCGCTCACCCTGCTGCTCTACGACCAGCGCGGCATCCTGGAAGGCGTGGCCGAGTTCGACCGCGCCAATCTGGAGCGCATCACCCGCTTTCCCAACACCGCCGGCGGCTATGATCTGGAGATCGGCGACGGTGCGCGCACGCTGACGCTGCACGACGGCTTCCGCAACACCGCGCTCAAGACCACGATAAACGCGGCGACGCCGGTGATCGGCGACCGGCTGGAGCTGCGCATCCGCGCCGGCGCGGTGCCGATCACCGCCGCGGAGATCCTCATCATCCTGCTGCCGGTGCTGATGTGGATGGGCGCGGCGGGCATCGGCTGGTGGATCGTCAACCGCCTGCTGCTGAAACCGCTCGTCCGGATGCAGCGTGCGGTCGCTTCCTATCAGCCGGGTGACCGCCATCTCGATTTGCCTTTACTCTCCACACCCGCGCGCGAGATCGGAGAGCTCGGCTTTGCCTTCGATCAGGTGACCCGCACCGTCGCCCGGCACGAAGCGGAGCTGGAAGCCGCGCTGGAGCGCCAGACCCGGCTGGTCCGCGAAGTGCATCACCGCGTGAAGAACAACCTTCAGGTGGTCGCCTCGCTCATCAACCTGCACGCGCGAGGGGCGACCTCGGACGAGGTCGCCGCTGCCTATGCCGCGATCCAGCGGCGTGTGGACGCGCTCGCCGTGGTCCACCGCAACCATTATGCCGAGTTCGAGGACAATCGCGGCGTCTCGCTTCGCTCGCTGATCTCGGAACTCGCCGCGAACCTCCGCGCCACCGCGCCCGCACAGGCCAGCGCGATGCAGGTGCAGGTCGATGTGGATTCGATCTACGCGACCCAGGATGTCGCCGTGTCGGTTGCGTTTCTGCTCACGGAAGTGATCGAATTTGCTATGCTTTCGGGCGCGCGCAGCGTGGTGATCTGTGTCGATCAGGAGCGGGCCGACGTCGCCAAGCTCACCATCGAGTCGGACAGCCTGATATCCGGGGCGGTCAAAGATCCGGCACTCGCCGACCGGTTCGAGCGGATCGTCACCGGCCTTTCGCGCCAGCTCCGTTCGACCATCGATCGCGATCCGGAGCGCGGTCGTTATGCTCTGCAGGTCGCGATCCTCGACCGGGCGGAGCGGCCCGGAGAAACCTCCGAGCGCCCCTTCCGGTCGCCGCCGCCTACATCGTGACGGTTTCGACCTTGCCGCCGTCTGGCGGCGACTGACGCGCCACGGCGGCGAGCATCTTCACCACATAGAGCAGGCTGGAGCTGTTCGCGTCCCATAGCTTCGCTTCGTCGGGCGTCACCGTGATCAGCGCCGTATCGGCGCCATCGGGGCCCTCGGGCAGCCAGGCCTCGGCGGACATCGACCATAGCTCGCCCAGCTTCGCGCGGTCCTGGCTGGTCGAGGCGGTGGCGGCGAGCGAAACATAATCGCTCTTGCCCGGGTCGGAATAAGCGAGGTTGATCCGCGCGGTGCCGCCGATGTCGCCGACCTTGCCGCTGCTCAGCCGGGTGATGAAATAGATGCGGTTCTCATCGGGGCGAAGGATCGAGTACATCGGGCGGCTGACGAGCTGGCCCGCTTCCTCCGTGGTCATCATGGCGACCGGCTGCTTCTTGAGCAGCGCCCATACGTCGTCGGGGTTACCGTGCGCGGTCATCTTTATTCTCCTCGGATGGCTGGCTGTGGTGCGAGCGCTGGGGGCGGCCCTTGCTCTGATCCTGCGCGTGCTTGAGGTCGGCGGCGGTCTGGCCCGCCGCATTCGCGGCGTCGACTACGTCGTGGCGGTCCTCGTGGACGCCATCCACATCGGAATTGGGGCCGGTTGCTGGCGGTTTGCTCATGCTATGCGTTCCTTGGTCTCGTGTTCCGGGCCAACGGACGGCATGACAAGTCGTTGCACCGTTCGATCGCGGCACAAAAATCGGCAAAAAATTTTCGATGGCGTGGAACTACCATCCTGCATGCGGGTTCTGCTCTTCGGATAGTGACCTTTTGCCCCCCCGCTCTCGCTATCCACCATGGGCCCGGACTGCGCTAACCTCCCCCCCCCGGTAGCGCCTCCGGGCCCAAATTTTTTCTCACCTATGCAGTCCGTCGCGCAATGGCCCCCAGTCATAACGCCGCTGGAACCAATTCGCGGCTCGGACTTTTATTCCGCACCTTCGCGCGCATGCGGTT
Organism: Allosphingosinicella indica; assembly: GCF_900177405.1. Lineage (NCBI taxonomy): Bacteria > Pseudomonadati > Pseudomonadota > Alphaproteobacteria > Sphingomonadales > Sphingomicrobiaceae > Allosphingosinicella > Allosphingosinicella indica. Next base: position 609,659 of record NZ_LT840185.1, read on the forward strand.
TGATGGCGCGAAACGGCTTAGGAGACTCATCATGGTTCGCAAGTTCATCGCCATCGTCGCGCTCACCGGCAGTCTGGCGCTTGCCGCCTGCAACACCGTCGAGGGCGCGGGCCGCGACGTCCAGTCGGCCGGCCAGGCCATCGAGGATGCCGGCGACCGTTAAGGCGCTTTCTCGGATGTTACGGAAGGGCGCCTTCGGGCGCCCTTTTTTCGTTCAGACGAGATCGTCGGGGATGAAGAAATAGGGCCGCGCGAAGCGGCGTGCCCGGCCGATCTGATAGGGTACGACGAAGCCGGCGCGGTCCTCCGGCTCGGCCTTGGCATTGGCCCTCGCCACCGTGCGCCATTCCGCCAGATCGGCGGGTACTTCGCCGTCGAAAAGCTGGCCCCAGAGATCGCGGCGGAACCGGGTGATCGCATCGCCGCGCTCGGCCCAGATCACGCCGAGCTCGGTATCCCAATCGAAGCTGCGGCCGTTGATGTTCGCCGACGACATGAGGCACGCGGCATCGTCCGCGATCAGCAGCTTGCTGTGGATGTGGATCACCCCCGCGCCGAACGCGGTGCCCCTGCTCTTCTTGAACTTGGCATCCGCGCCGTCCGCTTCTTCCTGCTTGGCGAGGGTGAAGAGGCCGACGCGATCGCGCCCACCGGTCTTGAGCAGCCGCTCCAGCGCGCGCGCCTGGAGATATTCGCCATGCCGGTGGGCGGGGTTATCACCCTGGCCTTCGAAAGCGATCTCCTCCGGCGCATTGGCGATCAGGATGATGACCTCCAGGCCCGGGTTTTCCTCCAGCGCCTGCTCGATCCAGCGACCCGCCTCTTTCGACCGGAAGAATTGCGCCTCGATATAGAGCCGTTCGCGGGCCGCCCCGATGATCGCACGATGAGCGGCCTTGAGTTCACGGACCACGGCCTTGGGACCCAGCGCGAACAGCGTGGGCGACTTTCGCGAGACGGTGCGCACAAGCTGTACGGTCGCATCGCCCTCGCCCTCCCGCGCTTCGGCGGTCTCGGCCTTGTCCAGCGGATCGAGCATCAATTCGCGACCGCAACCGTCCGTCCACTCGGCGACGGTCGCGCGATAGCGCGGCATCTCGCGGTTCCATAAAGTCGCGAAATGCCGCGCCGCATCGCCGGCCACCGCGCCGGTGATCAGCGCCGACATGTCGTGCCAATTCTGGTTGGCGCGCTGCCGATGCCTCTGATCGTCCCAGCGGCGCTCGTTGAGATCGAGCCCGCCGACCACCACCTGCCGGCCGTCCACCACCACGAACTTCTGGTGATAGCTCGCCGGCCACAGCCGCGGCGGCGGCGATCGCCGCCAGCCTTCGGGCTTGCCGTCCGCCCAGCGCACCGAACGCCACAGCCCCGGCCGCGTGTCGAGGCCGCCGTCGTCGAGATCGGTACGGCCGATCAGCCCGTCGATCACCTTTCGCAGCCGCCGCCCGAGCGGGATGCGCAGCGCCTGGCGGATCGCCCAGCCCATCTCGCCCTCATGCTGGACGACGAGGAGCTGCAGGCGATCGCGCTGGCTCTCCTCCAGGGTCTCGATGATTTCGCGAATGCGCCGGTAGGTCGACCAGCTCCCGGCGTGGAGATAATCGGCGAGCACGGGCTCGAAGTCGGCGAGGAGGATGCGGAAGCGGATTCCTTCGCGCGCCTTGTGCGCGATGAGATCGCCCCAATCGCTGAGTCCGAGTGCTTTGGCCGCGTCCGAACGCAGCTTGGTACCGGGATCGAAGATGCGGAAGCCCATCCAGACGGTGGCTTCGGCGCCGAGCACCAGCCGCTCCAGCCGCGGATACATTTCCGCCGCCTCGATCAGCGGTTCCACCGTGCAATGGTCGCGCGGCGGCGCGGGGCAGAGCCAGCCGGCCCCGTCGTCCGCCGCGCACATGCTGGAGTCCCGGTCGATGAAGGGCGGGACGGTGGGCATGGTCATCCCTGCTCTGAATGCAACTCGATCGCCTTTTCAGCCTCCGCCTCCCGCGCGCGGCGGCGCTCGGTGAACCAGATGGCGATCAGCGACATTTCGTAGAGGAAGATCAGCGGCACCGCGAGCATGAACTGCGACAGCACGTCGGGCGGCGTTGCGACGGCGGCGATGATGAAGGCGACGAGGATCGCATAGCGCCGCCCTTTGACCAGCTGCGTCCGCGTCACCAGCCCGGCGCGCTCGAGCAGCATCAGCAGCACCGGCAGCAGGAAGGCGATGCCGAACGCCAGGATGAAGTGCATCACGAGGCTGAGATAATCGCCGACCGCGGGCAGCGCTTCCTGCTGGATACCGCCGAGATTGCCCTGGAAGCCGAGGAAGAAGCGGAACGCCGTCGGCATGACGACATAATAGGCCAGCGCGCCGCCGCCGATGAACAGAAGCGGCGTCGCGATCAGGAACGGCAGGAATGCGCGCTTTTCCTTCGCATAGAGCCCAGGCGCGATGAATGCCCAGATCTGGTTGGCGATGATCGGGAAGGCGAGGAAGAAGGCCGCGAAGAATGCGACGCGCACCTCGGTGAAGAACGCCTCGTAGAGCTTGGTGTAGACGAGCTTGCCCTTGCCCGGCCCGAAGGCGTCAACGAGTGGCTGCGCCAGGAAGGCAAAGATGTGATCGGCGAAATAAAAGCAGACGCCGAACGCCACCGCCAGCGCCAGAAAGGCGCGGATCAGCCGTTTGCGCAATTCCACCAGATGCTCGAGCAGCGGCGCCTTGCTGTCGTCGATATCGCGCATGTCAGCGTTCACCATCGTCGCTGCGCGGCGGCGGCATCTCGCCTTCGGGCAGCGGCAATTCGGGCTGGGCGGCGGAGGCTGCGGGCGCTTCGGCGCCGTCGGGCGGCGGCGCGGCGGCGGCGCTTTCCTCGGTCACCGGCGGAAGCTGCGGGTGCTCGCGCATGATCCGCTCATTCTCCGCCTTCCACTTCTTTTCCATCTCCTCCAGCTCGGCCTCGCGGATCATCGTATCGATGCCGGAACGAAAGTGACGCGCCATGCCCTTGGCGCGACCGACCCACTGGCCCACCGTGCGCATTGCGCGCGGCAAATCCTTGGGGCCGATCACCACGAGGGCGACGACGGCGATGATCAGAAGCTCCGTCGGAGCGATGTCGAACATTCAAGGCGCCTCGCGGGCGAAAAGCGGTTTAGGGCTCCCGGCGGTCCACCGGCGGGTCGGCGGGACGGGCGACCGGCGGATCGAGCGGCGCGCCGTCGACGCGGCCGACATCGCTGCTGCCGCCTTCCAGCCGCCGCGGCGGCACCACCGGCTCGTCGTCGTCGCTCATGCCCTTCTTGAAGCTTTTGAGGCCCTTCGCGACGTCGCCCATCATGTCGGAGAAGCGGCCCTTGCCGAACAGCAGCAGCACGATGATGCCGACGATGAGCCAATGCCAGAGGCTGAAACCACCCATTATGAAGAATCTCCAACGCTGTGAGGGACTACCTAGTCCTCATCGCCTTCGGTTTCCAGTTCCCGTTCGCCGATCCACTGTTCCATCGCGGTGTCGATCGGGTCGAGAAGGCCCGCCGCCTTCAGATCGTCGATGCCCGGCAGGTCGCGGCGGCTCTTGAGCCCGAAATGTGACAGGAAGCCGATCGTCGTCGCGAAGGTGAGAGGCCGCCCCGGCACTTCACGCCGCCCCGCGGGCCGCACCCAGCCCGCCTCCATCAGCACGTCGAGCGTCCCGCGCGAAATCTGGACGCCGCGGATCGCCTCGATCTCGGCGCGCGTAACCGGCTCGTGATAGGCGATGATCGCCAGCGTCTCGAGCGCGGCGCGGGAGAGCTTGCGCTGATCCTCGCGCTCGCGGCGGAGGAAATGCGCCAGATCACCCGCCGTCTGGAAATGCCAGCGCCCGCCGCGCTCGACCAGTTCGATCCCCCGCCCGGAATAGTCCTCGGCAAGCCTCGCGAGAGCGCCGCGCACGTCGATGCCGCCGCCGACGTGCGCTAAAATATCGTCCGGGGAGAGCGACTGCTCGGCCGCGAACAAGACCGCCTCTACCGCACGCAGCGGATCGTCGGGATCGATCATGCCGCCCGCACCATCAGCGGCGCGAACGCGGCCTTCTGTGCGAGCTCGACCCGCCCCTGCCGCGCCAGCTCCAGCGCGGCGACGAAGCTGGAGGCGAGCGCGGAGCGGCGGAATTCGCCATCGCCCGTCTCGGGCAGAAAGTCGGCGATCGCGGTCCATTCGAGGCTGGTGCCGATCATCCGCTCGACGCGGAGCAGCGCCTCCTCAAGCGTCATCACCGGCCGGCGGCCGACGACGTGGATCACCGGCTCGGTCCGCGCCCGCACCGAGCCGTAAGCGGCTATGAGATCGTAGAGATCGGCCTCCCAGGCCGCCTTGCGGACGACGCGCAGCCCTTCGGTCGATCCCCGCAGGAAGACGTCGCGGCCGATCCGGTCCCCCGCCATCAGCCGCGCCCCCGCCTCGCGCATCGCGTCGAGCCGCTGGAGGCGGAGCTGGAGCCGCAGCGCCAGTTCCTCCGGGCTCGGGTCGGCTTCGGGATCCTTGGGCAGCAGCAGGCAGGATTTGAGATAGGCAAGCCATGCCGCCATCACGAGATAATCGGCGGCGATCTCGAGCTTCAGCTTCTTCGCGTCGGCGATGAAGTCCAGATATTGCTCGACCAGCGCGAGGATCGAGATCTTGGCGAGATCGACCTTCTGCGCGCGCGCCAGGTTGAGCAGAAGATCGAGCGGCCCTTCCCAGCCGTCGACATCGACGGTCAGCGTCTCGGCCGGCGCGCGCAGCGGGGATTCGAAGGCGTCCACGGCGCGAAGACTAAGCGGGCGGCGGTGCGAAGGAAAGCGCGCTCAGGCGTAAGCGAGCAGCGCGTCGCGCTTCTCGATCAGCGCCGCGAAATTCTGGCTCGGCGCGGCCTGCGGCAGCCGCGCGAGCGCGCGGTCGAGCCGGGCGGTTGCGATGTCGCTTATCGGGCCGATACTGCCCGCGATATCGACCATCTCGTCCATCCGCGCCCAGCAATCGAGCACCACGTCGACGCCCGCGGCGATCGATCCCGCCGCCTTCTCGCCCGCGGTGCCGCTCAGCGCCTTCATGTCGATATCGTCGGTCATCAGCAGCCCGTCGAAGCCGATCCGGCCGCGGATGATGTCCGCGATCACGACCGGCGACAGCGTCGCGGGCCGCTCCCGGTCCCACGCCTCGAAGATGATGTGCGAGGTCATGCCCATCGGCGCGCTGGCAAGCTTGCGGAACGGCGCGAGATCATCCTCAAGCTCGGCATCGGACGCGGTGACGGCAGGCAGGTGATAGTGGGTGTCGACGATCGCGCGGCCGTGCCCCGGCATATGCTTGACGACGCCGATCACCCCGCCCGCCTCGAGCCCGTCTAGCACTGCCCGCCCCAGCGCAGCGACGCGCAGCGGATCGCGGCCCAGCGCGCGCGACGCGACCGCTGGGGTGGTCTCCGGCCGGGCGATGTCGAGCAACGGCAGGCAGTTCACCGTGACGCCCACCTCGCTCAGCATCAGCCCCAGCGCCTCGGCATTTACCCGTGCCGCTTCGATCGCCGAGATCGGCGCGGTCTCGTAGAGCGCATCGAACGCCGGACCGGCGGGAAAGGCGGGCCATTCGGGCGGCTTCATCCGCGCCACCGGGCCGCCTTCCTGGTCGATCAGGATCGCCAGTGCGTCGCGGCCCTGCAGCGCTTTAAGGTCGTCGGTCAGCGCACGCATCTGATCGCGCAATACGCAGTTGCGCGCGAAGAGGATGTAGCCCGCAGGGTCGGCGTCCTTGAAGAAGGCGCGCTCGTCGGGGGTAAGCTCGGGGCCGCTGAGGCCGAAAATCGCGGGCAGCATCGCCGCGCTTTAGCAGGATCGCTGGCGGTTGCGACCCCGGCGAAACGCGCCGGGGCCGCAGCCTCGCCTCAATTCACCTGAACGCACTGCTCGCCGGCGACGCGGAGACGGCCGCAGATGCCCGCGGCGTCGGGGCCGCTGGCGCGGAGCCGGTACAACGTCTTGCCGTTGGTCGTCACCGGGGTGACGCTCTGGCTGAGCGGTGCGAGATATTTGAACCGCGCCGCCATCGCCTTCCACGCGCTGTTCGCCGCCGCCTGGCTGGAGAAAGCGCCGAGCTGGATGGCGCCGCCGCCGGCGGCGGGCGCAGCCGGAGCGGGCGCGGCCGCCTTGGGCTGCGGCGCTTCCGCCTTCGGAGCTGGCGTCGGCGCGGCGGCCTTCGGCGCTTCCGGAGCCGGAGTGGCCTTGGCGACCGGCGCTTCGGGCAGCGCATTGACGTCGATATTGCCGAGCGGATCGGCGCCTTCGCTTGCGGCGAACGCAGTGTCGCCCTTGCCGTCGACCTTCATCCCGCCCGGATCGCTTGGTGGCACCTTGTAGTCGCCTTCCGGCGCGGCGATCAGCGTGCCGTCGCCGTCCGCCGTCGCGTCACGATTGTTCATCCAGAACAGACCGCCGACGATGAGGCCGATTGCGACCAGCCCGATCACCACGAAGGCGATCATCTTGCCCGCCGACGGACCTTCGGGCTCGTCCTCCTCGACTGCTTCCAGCCAGGGCAGGCGATCTTCCTCGGGAAGCGTCCCGTCGTCCGCGCGCACGTCGCTCATCACTGCATCTCCTCCGCCGCGGCCACCCCCATGATGCCGAGGCCGTTGCGGACAATCTGCCCTATCGCGGAGGCCAGTTCCAGACGCGCGCGTGTCAATTCGGGATTCTGTGCCACGAGGAAACGCTTTGCCGGATCATCATTACCCTTGTTCCACTGCGCATGGAGCGTGGCGGCAAGGTCGAACAGGTAGAAAGCGATGCGGTGCGGCTCGCGCGCCTGCGCCGCGCCTTCCACCACGCGCGGGAATTGCGCGCCGAGCTTGACCAGCGCGGTCTCGTCCGCGTCGAGCAGCGAAAGATCGGCCGGCGCATCGAGGTCGATCCCCTCCGCCGCCGCCTTGCGGAGCAGCGAGCGGATCCGCGCATGGGCATATTGCACGTAGAAGACCGGATTGTCCTTCGACGCCTCGACCACCTTGGCGAAGTCGAAATCCATCTGCGCATCGGCCTTGCGGGTGAGCATCGTGAAGCGCACGACATCCTTGCCGACCTCGCTGACGACATCGGCGAGCGTTACGAAATTGCCCGAGCGCTTGGACATCTTTACCGGCTCGCCGGCGCGGAGCAGGCGGACCATCTGGACGAGCTTCACGTCGAAGGGCGTCTTGCCTTCGGTCAGCGCCGCGACCGCCGCCTTGATCCGCTTCACCGTCCCCGCATGGTCGGCGCCCCAGATGTCGATGAGCTGGTCCGCCGATTGCGCCTTCTGGAAATGATAGGCGAGATCGGCGCCGAAATAGGTCCAGCTCCCGTCGGACTTCTTGATCGGCCGGTCCTGATCGTCACCGAACTGCGTCGCGCGGAACAGCGGCAGCTCGACCGGCTCCCAGTCCTCCGGCGTTTCGCCCTTCGGCGCTTCCAGCATCCCGTCATAGACGAGATCCCGCGCACGCAGCCACGCTTCGGCCGCCTCGGGCTTGCCCGCCGCCTGCAACTCGGCCTCCGAGGAGAAGAGATCGTGATGGATGCCGAGCAGCGCGAGATCGGCGCGGATCATGTCCATCATCGCCGCCACCGCCGCCTTGCGGAACGGCACCTGCCACTCGCTCTCCGGCTTGCCGACGAAGGCGTCGCCATGCTCGGCGGCGAGCTTCTCGCCGACCGGGATCAGATATTCGCCGGGGTAGAGCCCCTCCGGGATCGCGCCGACATCCTCGCCAAGCGCCTCGCGGTAGCGCAGGTGCGCCGAGCGGGCGAGCACGTCGACCTGCCCGCCGGCGTCGTTGACATAATATTCGCGCGTCACCGCATAGCCGGCATGTTCGAGCAGGCTGGCGAGCGCATCGCCGACGACGGCGCCGCGGCAATGGCCCATGTGCATCGGCCCGGTCGGGTTGGCAGAGACATATTCGACGTTGACGCGGACCCCCTCACCCATCGCCGAGCGGCCATAATCCGCGCCCTTCGCCAGTATCTCAGCCAGCTCGCTATGCCAGACGGCGGGCGTCAGCCGCAGGTTGATGAAGCCGGGGCCGGCGATCTCCACCGCCTCCACCTCGTCGAGCGCCTCCAGTCGCGGCGCGATCAGCGCGGCGAGCGCGCGGGGATTGGTGCCCGCGCGCTTGGCCAGCACCATCGCCGCATTGGTCGCGAGATCGCCGTGCGACACATCGCGCGGCGGCTCGACCGCGACGCCGCCTCGCTCGATCCCAGCCGGCAGATCGCCCGAAGCGATGAGGGCGTCGAGGATGGCGTCGATATGCGCTGCGAAACGTGCGTAGAGAGTCACGGGGCTGGAAATCCATCTGTCCGGGAAATGCGGGCGCCTTAGCGAAACCCGCGCGGCATTTGAAGCGGCGCGGCTAGTCGTGCGCCGATCGCCGGATGTCACGATTGTGGTGAACGAAAGTGCCGGGCTCCGATGCATCCGCGATTGCCGCCATCGCCGCAGCCACGTCCAAGGCATCGATCGCGGCATATCGGTCCAGCGGGCCACGGAGGACCAGGTTCACCAGCGGGCTGAGCGCGATGCCGATCCGCTCGCCCGCCCGCCGGTCACCGCCGCGTGGCCCGCGGAGCAAGCCCGGCCGGAAGATGTCGAGCCGCTCGAACCCGAGCGCGCCGAGCCGAGCCTCCATCTCGCCCTTAGTACGGAGGTAGAAATTGCGCGATGCCGCGTCCGCTCCGATCGAGGAGACGGCGATCATCTGTCGCGCGCCACCTTTCCGCGCCGCTTCCGCGAACGCCGCCACCATATCGAGATCGACCGCGCGAAACGCTGCCTCGCTTCCCGCCTTGCGCATCGTCGTACCCAGCGCCGAAACCGCAATGTCGGGCGCGAGCGATGTCGAAAGCGTCGGCCATTCTTCCGGATCGGCGACATGGACGGTGCCCGGCCCGCCGCCGCTTCGCTGAAGACAGTGCAGCTCGGCCTCGCCCGCCGTTCGCGCCGCGAATTGCCGGCCGATCAGCCCGGTCGATCCGATCATCACGATCCGCCGCTTCGCCATCCGCCCACGTCCCTCTGCGCTCCGCCGCAACAAGGTTGACGCGCGACCAAAGGCGAAGCAAGGCGCGAAATCAGGCCGAAGGATCGGGCTGGCCAGGCGGAAAGCGCGGCAGCGGGGGACGTTACCGAGCGCATCGACCAGGCCGGATCACGCGCCGGAAACAGGTCCAGTCATCAGGGAGTGTTTATGTCTGAGGAAAATTCGGTGATCGAGCCGGTCGAGGAAGCAACCGTGCAGCATGAGGATCGCCGCCGGTTCCTGCGCGGCGCGAGCGGCCTTGCCATCGCGATGACCGGCGCGGCGCTCGCCACCGCCTGCGGCGGCGGCAACGGCAGCCCGAGCCCCTCGCCCACCCCGACGCCGACCCCGACCCCCACCGGATCGCCGACGCCGACGCCCTCGCCGACCCCGGCCTTCACCGATACCGATCTGATCAACTTCCTGCTCAACATCTCCTATCTGCAGGGCCAGTATTTCGCGTTCGCGACCACCGGCGCCAGCCTGTCTTCGGACATCCTGACCGGCACGGGCACCGCCGGCGCGGCCACCGGTGGCCCGGCGGTGAGCTTCGCCGACGCCAATATCTCCCAGTTCGCGCGCGAGATCGCGGCCGAGCTTCGCGCGCAGATCGTGTTTCAGCGCGCCTTCGTCGGCACCGCCAACGCTATCGCGCAGCCGAAGCTCGACCTGTCGGCCGACGCCGCGGGCGCCTTCTCGAAGCTGGCGCAGAGCGCGGGCATCGTCGCTGCGGGCGCGTCGTTCAATCCTTATGCGAACGACGACAATTTCCTGCTCGGCGCGTTCGTCCTGCTCGACGTGTCGGTGACGGCGTTCAAGGCGATCACCCCGCTCATCTCCAGCAAGACGCTGCTGGAATCGGTGGTCGGCCTCATCGCCATCCAGTCGTATCACGCCGCGATGATCCGCTCGCTCATTTACTTGAAGGGCGCGACGCTGCGCGGTCAGTCGGACGATCTGTCGGATGCGCGCGACGCGCTCGACGGCGCCCCTGACCGCGATCAGGGCGTGACCGGCGATGCGAACACGGCCAACGTGTCGCCCGCCGACGTCAACGGCCTCGCCTACAGCCGCACCACGGGCCAGGCGCTCAGCATCTATTATCTGAGCGCGACGACGATCAACAAGGGCGGCTTCTTCCCCGACGGCCCTAACGGGAAGATCTTTACCAGCAACAACGCCACCTGATCGGTGCGCGCTGCCCGGGGCGTCAGAACGCCTCGGGCAGCTCCGCCGGACCGACCAGCGCGCGGTGGCGCGCGATCGCATAGCGGTCGGTCATGCCGGCGATGAAATCGCCGATGGCGCGCAGTCGCGCGGTCTTTCCATCCTCCAGCGGCCGCCATTCGGCGGGCAGCAGGCCGGGATCGGCGCGATAGGCGTCGAACAGGCGCGCCAACACCGCCTGCGCCTCGTCCGCCACTGCCTGCACCGCCGGCGCGCCATACATATTCGCATAGAGGAAGCGCTTCAGTTCGCTCTCGCGCGCGGCCATGTCGGGTGAGAATCCGACGAGCGCCCGACCCGCAGCGCGTACGTCGTCGATGTCGCGGATGCCCGCCTCGGCGATGCGCCGCTTCGTCTCGGCGATCAGATCGTTGACCATCAGCCCGATCTGATCCCGCACCAGCTCGCCGATGAGGCGTTCGACCGGCAGGCCAGGGAAGCGTTGCAGCACACCGTTCCAGCATCGCGCGGCCAGCGGCACCGCCAACAATCCGTCGAGCGTGAACAGGCCCGCGCGTAGGCCGTCATCCACGTCGTGATTGTCATAGGCGATATCGTCCGCGATCGCGGCGACTTGCGCTTCCAGGCTCGGCCAACTCGCCAGATCGAGCGGAAATTCGGCGTCGGCCTCCGCCAGCGCCCAAGGCGGATTGACCACCGGGCCATTGTGCTTGGCGAGCCCCTCCAGCGTCTCCCAGCTCAGGTTCAATCCGGCGTGGCGCGGATAAGGCGTCTCCAGCCGGGTGAGCACGCGCAAGGTATGCGCATTGTGATCGAACCCGCCTGCCTCCGCCATCGCCGCCTGTAGCGCGTCCTCGCCGGCATGGCCGAAGGGCGGATGGCCGATATCGTGCGCCAGGCATAGCGCCTCGGTCAGATCCTCGTTGAGCCCCAACGCCCGCGCAACGGTGCGGCCGATCTGCGCGACCTCGAGGCTGTGGGTGAGGCGGACGCGGAAATGATCGCCGTCGGGCGCGACGAAGACCTGCGTCTTGTGGCGGAGGCGCCGGAAGGGCACCGAATGGATGATGCGGTCGCGGTCGCGCTGGAAGGCGTCGCGCGGCCCGCGCGTTTCCGATGCCGCGCCGCCCCCGTGCAGCCGCCCGCGCGATCGGACGGGATCGGCGGCATAAGGGGCTCTGGCGGTCACTTGGCGGGCAGCTTCTCGATCTCCTGCCCCGCGGGGCTCGTCCAGCTAAACCCCGAGAGTTTCTCCTTGGCAAGCGCGTTGACGAAGGTCTGCGCCTCGCCCTCGCTCTTGAACGGTCCGACCAGCAGCCGGTTGGTGGCGCGCAGCGGCGTCGTCCACGCACTCTTGCCCTTGAACAATGCGGGCGCCTGATCGCGCAGTTTGGAATAGGCTGCGGGCAGATCGCGCTTGTTGGCGCCACCCGCCACCTGCACCCAAATGCGGCTCGGCTCCTTGGGCGCGGCCGGCTTCTTGGGCTCGGGTTTCTTCGCCTCGGCCGCCGGCTTGGTCTCCGCGGGCTTCTTCACCTCGGCAGCCTTGACCGGCTCCGGCTTGGGCTTTTCCGCGGCGGGTGGCGGAGCAGGTCTCGCCGGTTCCGGAGCGGGCACCAGTTCCGGCTCGCCGCCGAGCCCCGCGACTAGCGATGCGATGCTCGCGAAGCCCGGTGCGGCCTCGACGGTAGGCGCAGGCGCTTGCGCACTGGTCGCAGGCGTATCGACCGCGACCGCAGAGGGGATCAAGTTCGTCGTCGCCACAGAAGGCGGACCCATCGGCGGCTGCGAGACCGGAGCCGGTGTCGCGGAGAGCGATGATGACGGGGCGGGCGTGGTGCTCTGCGTTATGTTCGGCGCAGTCGTTGTCGAAGGCGTAGGCACCGCCGTGGATGTCGAGGTCGTCGGCGTCGGCGCCGCGGTGGAGACCGATGCAGGCGGACCGAGCGCCGGCCGCGGCGCGGTATCGGTCGTCGCCCAGCGGCGGACCGGCGCCGTCGGCGCTGGCGAGGGCTGGGTTACAGGAGGCGTTACCGCGCTGTTCGCGGCATATTGGCGCGCGGGAGGTGCTTCCTCCGGCTCGGTCGTCGAGGTCGGGATGCGCGATCCGACGCGGTCGGCGCGGTTGAGCGTGCGCCCCTCGTTGCGTTCGCTAGCCGGCGCGCGCGCGACGCGGCGCTGCTGCGGAGGCGGCGTCGTATCGGGGCCGGGGCGACGCCGCGGCTGCGAGGAAGGCGGCTCCTGCGCGGTGCGCCGCGTAGCGGTGGCGGGCGTCGTGCCGCTGACCGAACCGGCGGCGCCGGGATTGGGCGCGGTCGAGAAATTCTGGGCCATCTGCACCGGTCGGCCGTCCGACGGGAAGCGGCCGAAATGCACCGCCATCGCCTTTTGCGAGGGATTGAGCCCCGACAGTTGCGCGAAGAACGGACGAAGGCTCTCCGCCTGCGCCGGAATGACGGTCGCGGCGGTGCTGGTCGCGCCCGCCGGATCTCCGTTCAGCGCGAGAATGAAGGCGCGGGTTCGCCATGCTGCTCGCTCCTGCCGCCGAAGCTGCCCGTCGATCGCCGCCAGGGCCTCGTCGCGATCGCCGCTGATCGCCAGCGAAAGCGCCAGCCGGCGTTCGATCTCATCGTCGGGGCGCGCGCGCAGCGCCGCCTGATAATCGCGCTGTGCCCGACGGGAATCGCCGATCATGTCGTAGGCGAGGCCGCGATCCGCAGCGATCTCGCTCTCCGCAATGCCACTCCGCACCGCCTCGTTGAAGAATTTGATCGCGCTTTGCGGCTGCTCGAGCTTGACGAAGGCCGAGCCATAGCCCGCCTTGATCCGGGCATCGCGCGGATTGATCTCCTCCGCGCGCGCGAAGAAGGTGATCGCCGCATTGGCGTCGCCGAGTTCCAGCGCCGCCTGCCCGGCCCCCATCAAGGCGCCGACGCTCTTCGGCTCTTCGGACAAAGCGCGGAGATGGCGGCTCAACGCCTCGCCCGGATTCTCACGGTGCGGGACCTGCGCGCCATAAGGCTGTGCGGTCTGCGCGCCGGCGGGCATCGCCCACAGCGCCGCACCGGCGGCAAGCAGCGCGAGCCCGCGCCGGGGAGGCTTCATCGATCTGGAATGCATCGCTGCCGATAAGCCTGCCGCAGACTGAACCGGCAATGTCCGGACGCGGGTTCGCCCGAATGAATCGGCGAGTCGAGCCGGAGCGGCGACGGGCCGACACGAAAACGGCCGCGCCATCCGGAAGACGGCGCGGCCGATTATCGAGCGCCGAAGCGCGGTTACTGGTTGTTCTGGCGGTTCAGAAAGCGCGGAATGTCGAGCGGATCGCGATCGGCAGTGCCGCGATCCTCGTCCACCTGCGCCTTGGCAGCACCGCGCGCAATGCTCGACATGCGCTCGAACAAGGTGCCGCCTTCCCGACGCGGCGCGGGCTGCGGCGCAGGTGAGGCAGGTGCCTGCTCGGTGAGCCACGACCGCGTGCCACCGGTCGGCGGCGTCGGCTCTTCCGGCTCGGGTGCCGGCGTCTCGATCGCTTCGACGCTGGCGTTGTCGAGCATCAGCTCGTCATTGTTCTCGGTCTCGGCGGTCTCGGTCAGCTCCAGCGGCTCGTCTTCGGCCTGCATGTCGGCGCCGAGCTCCAGCTCGGCCGGCTCGACTGCCGCCATCTCCGGCTCCGCCGCGACTTCCGGCTCGGCCGCCGCAGCGGGCTTGGGCACTTCGACCGTGCGGGTGCTCGGGAACGCGAAAACCTTGGCGGGCGGCGCCTGATGCTCGGCGTCAGCATCGATGCCGGTGGCGACGACCGAGACGCGGATCTTGCCTTCCAGATCGTTGTTGAACGCCGAACCCCAGATGATGTTGGCATCGGGATCGACCAGTTCCTTGATGTGGCTCGCCGCCTCGTCGACCTCCATCAGGCGCATGTCCTCGCCGCCGGTGATCGAGATGATGACGCCCTTGGCGCCGCGCATCGACACGCCGTCGAGCAGCGGGTTGGCGATCGCCTTTTCCGCCGCTTCGATCGCGCGATTGTCGCCGTCGGCCTCGCCGGTGCCCATCATCGCCTTGCCCATTTCGGACATGACCGAGCGGACGTCGGCGAAATCGAGGTTGATGAGGCCGGGCATGACCATCAGGTCGGTGATGCCGCGCACGCCCTGCTGCAGCACCTCGTCGGCCATCTGGAACGCTTCCTTGAAGGTCGTGTTCGGGTTGGCGATGCGGAACAGGTTCTGGTTGGGGATGATGATCAGCGTGTCGACGTTCTGCTGAAGCTCGCTGATGCCGGAATCCGCGGAACGCGAGCGGCGCGCGCCTTCGAAGCTGAACGGCTTGGTGACGACGCCGACGGTGAGGATGCCCTTGTCGCGCGCGACCTTGGCGATCACCGGCGCGGCGCCGGTGCCGGTGCCGCCGCCCATGCCGGCCGCGATGAAGCACATGTGCGCGCCGTCGAGCGCAGCCTCGATCTCGGCGATCGTCTCTTCCGCCGCGGCCTTGCCGATCTCCGGCCGGCTGCCGGCGCCGAGGCCCTGCGTGATCTTGAGGCCGAGCTGGATGCGGCGATCCGCCTCGCTTGCGTTGAGCGCCTGCGCGTCGGTGTTGGCGACGATGAAGTCGACGCCCTGAACATCGCTGTGGATCATGTTGGCGATGGCGTTGCCGCCGGCCCCGCCGACGCCGATCACGCTGATCCGGGGGCGGAGCTCGTCCACTTCCGGCCGGATGAAATCGATGCTCATGAGACCTGCTCTCCCCTAGTAATCAACACGCCCCGCGAAGCGTTCTCGCGGATTCTTTTGCACGATGCGATTCGCCCACGCGAGCAAAAAGTTAATGGCGATTCAATTTCCTCAATATTGGCTCCGAAATGCTGAGATCAGCCGGCCGAAAAGGCCGCTCGCGTCCTGTTTCTGGACGGCCGAGCCGGTGCCGCCGATCGCCCGGATGTCGAGCTCGTCGGAGGCCGCGAACTGGGCAAGGCCGACCAGCGTAGCAAAGGCCGGGCCGCTGTGCGCTTCGGGCAGGCCGGGCAGCCTGGGCCGCCCGATCCGCACCGCCCGGCCTAGCACGCCCTGCGCATAATCGGCCATGCCCTTGAGCTCCGATCCTCCGCCCGTGAGCACGATCTGCCGCCCGAACGGGCCGGAAAAGCCCAGTTCCTTCAGTGCCGCGGCGATCTCGCCCATAAGATGCTCGAGCCGCTGGCGGATCACGGCGATGAGCTGCGCCCGGCTGGCGCGCGAGGGCTCCACCCCTTCTTCCGCGCTGGCGAGCGGGTTGACGTCGATCATGTCGTGATTGTCGCGCGGGCTCGTCATCGCCGAGCCGTAGAAGCATTTGATCCGCTCGGCCTCGGCGCGGCGCGTGCCGAAGGCCGAGGCGATATCGTCGGTGATGTCGATGCCGCCGCTGGGCAGCGACTTGAGGCCGACCAGCATCCCGCCCGCGAAGACCGAGACGTTGGTGACGCCCGCGCCAAGCTCGATCAGCGCAACGCCAAGCTCACGCTCCTCTTCGGTCAGGCACGCCTTGCCGGCCGCCACCGGCGCCGCGACGATCGCCTGCACGCCGAGATGCGCCGAGCGGACGCAGAGGTCGAGGTTGCGCACCGGCGAGGGCTCGGCGGCGATGACGTGGATGTCGACCGCCATCCGGTCGGCATGGAGACCGACGGGTTGCTTGACGCCGGTCATCCCGTCGAGCGTGTAGAAGGCGGGCATCGCGTGCAGCACCATCTTGCCGTCGGGCTCGATGGATTCCTTGCCGACACCCAGCAGCGCCTCGATGTCGCCCTTCTCGATCCGTCGCCCGCCGATCGCGACCTCGACCGAGGCGACCGTGCTGGACACGCCGCCGGCCGAATAGCCTACGAACACGTCGTCGATGTTGATGCCCGCGATCCGCTCGGCCTGCTCCACCGCCTCGCGGATGCTGCCCTCGGCCTTTTCCATGTCGGCGATGAAGCCGCTGCGGACGCCGCGGCTCTCGCGCTGGCCGGTGCCGAGAATGCGCAAGCTGCCGTCCTCGCCCGGCTCGGCGATGAGCGCGGAGATCTTGGACGATCCCACGTCGAGCGCGGTGACGAGCTTGCGGTTCTGCGGCGGCGGCAGGCGCGTCCTCATATCGTCGTCCTCGGATCGACCGGCGCGCCGTCGCCGGTGGGAACGGGCGCTTCGAGCACCGGAACCGTGCTGCCCGGCTGATCGGTGACGCGGACGATCATCTTGCCCGGCACGCGCATGTCGAAACGGACGAGCCCGCGGCCGAGCAGTTGCGCCATCTGGTCCATCCGCGCGAAATGGACGAGCGCCTTGGCGGCGCGCTCCTGTCCTTCCGGCAGCGCCAGCGTCTCGCCGGACTGAAACCGCAAATCCCAGCGCCGCCCGCCGACCCAGGTCGCGCCTTCCAGCATCGGCTTGAGCTGCGGTGCCGCGCCGATCAGCCGGGTCAGCGCATCCGCCTGGAGATTGGCGGCGGGGCCGATCACCAGCGGCAGATCGGGCATCTTGTCGAGCTTCACTTCCTCGAGCACTACGCCCGCGCGATCGACGAGGCTGAGGTGCTGGTTGTGCTGCCAGATCGCCGCCGGCTGCCGCTCGACCACGTCGACGACCAGGGTGTCGGGCCAGCGGCGCGACACCCGCGCCTCCTCGATCCAGCCGAATTTGAGCAGCCGCGCGCGCGTCCCGTCGAGATCGACCAGCGGCAGCGCCATCGAATCCTGATCGAGCGCGACCGAATAGACCGGCAGCCGCTCCATCCGCTCGAGCCCCTTGATCTCCACGCGCTTCACCGTGAAGCCGGCATCGCCGATGCTTTCGCCGAGTGCGGTACCCACCGTCTGTGGCACGCGCATTGCGAAGGCGACGGCAAGCCCGATCGCCAGCACCGCGAGGATCGCGAGCCACCAGAGCGCCGCGCGATAGCTTTCGGGCGAGGTCACCACGCCATCGACGAACCCTTGCTTCTTCGCAGGCCGCCGTCCACCGCCGCCCTTGCGTGCCGGCTGGCGCGTGCGCGCCTTGGCCTTGCCCTGATTGCCGCGGGCGATCCGCGCGCTCATGCCGCGCGCTCCGCCAAGGCTTCGTCGACGATGCGCTGGACGAGTTCGGCGTAGCTGAGCCCGATATGCCGCCCCTGCTCCGGCACCAGGCTGAGCGGCGTCATCCCCGGCTGGGTGTTGACCTCCAGCAGATAGAGGCCATCGATCCCCTTCTCGTCGTCCCAGCGGAAATCGGAGCGCGAGGTGCCCTTGCAGCCGAGGATGCGATGCGCCTCCAGCGCCATGCGCAGGCACTCGGCGCGGATATCACCGGGAATGTCCGCCGGGCAGACGTGCTGCGTGAGCCCGTCGGTATATTTGGCGTCATAATCGTAGAAGCCGGACTTGGGCTTGAGCTCGGTCACGGCAAGCGCCTCGTCGCCCAGCACCGCGGTGGTCAGTTCTCGCCCGCGGATGAAAGGCTCGGCCAGCAGCCGGTCGAAATGCCGCCACGGCCCCTCGGTATCGCGGCCGATCGGGCTGCCATAATTGCCGCCCTCGGTGACGATCGCGACGCCGACCGACGAGCCTTCGTTGACCGGCTTCAGCACATAGGGCCGCGGCAGCGGATCGGTCTCGTAAAGCGTCTCGCTGGCGACGATCCGCCCTTCGGGCATGCGGATGCCCTGCGGCACGAGCTGCTGCTTGGTCAGCTCCTTGTCGATCGCGATGACCGAGGTAACGAGCCCGGAATGGGTATAGGCGAGGCCCATCAGGTCCATCAGCCCCTGCACCGTGCCGTCCTCGCCGGGCGTGCCGTGTAGCGCGTTGAACACCACGTCGGGTTTCGCTTCGGCCAGCCGCTCGGCGACATCGTGGCCCATGTCGATCCGCGTGACGCGATGGCCGAGGCTCTCCAGTGCGTCGGCGACGCCCGCGCCCGAAGACAACGACACCTCGCGCTCGGCCGACCAGCCGCCCATCAGCACCGCGACGTGAAGACCACTCATTCCGGAACGCCCACTCGTTGAATTTCCCACTCCAGCACGACGCCGGTCGCTTCGCACACGCGGCGGCGCACTTCTTCGCCCAAGGCCTCGATGTCCGCGGCGCTGGCATTGCCCAGATTGAGCAAGAAGTTGCAATGCTTCTCAGAGACCTGCGCGTCGCCCATCGTCAAGCCGCGGCATCCCGCGGCGTCGATCAGCCGCCAGGCCTTGTCGCCGGGGGGATTCTTGAAGGTCGATCCGCCGGTGCGGCTGCGCAGCGGCTGGCTCGCCTCGCGCTCGGCGGCGATCCGGTCCATCTCCGCGCCGATCGCCGCCGGATCACCGGGAACGCCGTGGAACAGCGCCTCGACGACGATCGCACCCTCGGGCGTCTCGCTGTGGCGATAGGTGTAGCCGAAGCGTGCGGCGGGCCAGGTCTCGACCCGCCCGTCGCGCAGCACCACCGTCGCCTCGACCAATATGTCGGCGACCTCGCGGCCATAGGCGCCCGCATTCATCTTCACCGCGCCACCCGCCGTCCCCGGTATGCCGCGCAGGAACTCGAGCCCCGCGATCCCGGCATCGCGCGCCTTGGACGCGACGGTGATCCCCATCGCCCCGCCGCCGGCGCGGACGCGGTTGCCCGGCTCGACCGAGACCTTGGCGAGCAGCTTAGGAAGCCGAACCACGACGCCCGGCACCCCGCCGTCGCGGACGATGAGGTTGGAGCCGACGCCCACCGGCAGCACCGGCACCGCCGGATCGAGCGCCGAGAGGAAGGCCGCGAGATCCTCGACACTGTCTGGCTTCACTAGCCATTCGGCCGGTCCGCCGGTGCGGAACCAGATGAAATCGGCAAGGCTGCCGTTCGGCGTGATCTCGCCCGCCAAATCCATCGTTTGTGCCGGGTTCGGGTTCGAGCTTGCGCTCATTTGCTGAGCCTCGCCTGCAGAATGCCGTCGGCGAGCTTGGCGGCCCATTTGGTGATGTCGCCCGCGCCGAGGCAGATCACCATGTCGCCGCGCGCCGCGATGTCGCGGAGCTGGCGGCAGAGATCGTCGGCATCCTCGACCAGCTTCACCGCGCGGTGGCCGCGCTGCTTCAATCCCTCGACCAGCGCCTCGGAATCAGCGCCTTCGATCGGTTCTTCGCCCGCGGCATAGACCGGCGCGACATAGACGATGTCGGCATCGTTGAACGCGCCTTGGAAGTCCTCCATCAGATCGCGCAGCCGCGTGTAGCGGTGCGGCTGGACGACCGCGATCACGCGCCCTTCCGCGCCCTCGCGCGCCGCCGCGAGCACCGCGCGGATCTCCACCGGGTGGTGGCCGTAATCGTCAATGATCGCGACGCCATCCAGCTCACCGACCTTGGTGAAGCGCCGCTTGACCCCGCCGAACTGGTCGAAGCCGCGCGCGATCACCTCGTCGGGAATGCCGAGCTCGACCGCGACGCCGATCGCGGCGAGCGCGTTCTGGACGTTGTGGCGGCCGGGCATGGGGAGGTGGATGCCGGCGATCGAGCGGACCTCGCCCGTGCGGTCGCGCACCGCGATGTCGAAGCGGTTGCCGCCCGGCACCGGCGTCACATTGTCGGCGCGGATGTCGGCCTGCGCCGCGAAGCCGTAGGTGACGATCCGCCGGTCGCGCAGCCTCGGGATGATCCCCTGCACTTCGGGGTGATCGACGCAGAGCAGCGCGGCGCCGTAGAAGGGCACGTTCTCGACGAACTCGACGAAGGCGTCCTTGACCTGATCGAACCCGCCGTAATGGTCGAGATGCTCGGGATCGATGT
Source organism: Allosphingosinicella indica (assembly GCF_900177405.1). Classification (NCBI taxonomy): domain Bacteria; kingdom Pseudomonadati; phylum Pseudomonadota; class Alphaproteobacteria; order Sphingomonadales; family Sphingomicrobiaceae; genus Allosphingosinicella; species Allosphingosinicella indica. Next base: position 629,686 of record NZ_LT840185.1, read on the forward strand.
TGGTGATCACCGCGATCGTGCCGTCGAGCCTGAGGAAGCTGCCGTCGCTCTCGTCGGCCTCGACCACCATCCAGTCGGACGAGCCCAGCCGCGCGTTGGAGCCATAGGCGTTGATGATGCCGCCGTTGATGACGGTGGGGTCGATGCCGCCCGCATCGAGCAGCGCGGCGACCATCGACGTCGTTGTCGTCTTGCCGTGGGTGCCCGCCACCGCGACGGTGGACTTAAGCCGCATCAGCTCGGCGAGCATCTCGGCGCGGCGGACGACGGGGATGCGCCGCTCATAGGCGCATTCGACCTCGGGATTGGTGCTGCGGCTGACGGCAGTGGAAGTTACCACCACCGCCGCATCGCCCAGATTGTCCGCGGCATGGCCGATCGCCACCGGAATGCCGCGCTTGCGCAGGCCCTCGACGACATAGCCCTCGGCCACGTCCGAACCCTGCACCTTGTATCCGAGGATATGCATCACCTCGGCGATGCCCGACATGCCGATCCCGCCGATGCCGACGAAATGGATCGTGCCGATGTCGGTGCCCACACCCCTCATGCGTAGGCACCGCTAGGCAGCGAGGCGTGGCGCGTCTCGGCAGCGCCGACCAGTTCCTCGCCGCGGGTGCGGCCGGTGCGCTCGACCAGATCGGCGAGCGCGCTGGCCGCATCGGGCCGACCGAGCGCACGAGCGCGTTCTGCCGCGTTGGCGAGAGCACCCGGCTCAAGTGCCAATTTTTGCATTTGCCGGCTCAGCTCCAGCGGGGTGAAGCGGCCAGTCGTGTGCCTACGCTCTTCCCCCACCGGCACGATATCGACGTCAGCGATATCGGCGAGGCTGAGCTTCGTCTGGCGCATCACGCGAGCGCCCCCCGCTTTCGCCATTTCCAAGGCATTGGCCGTCTGATGATCGTCGGTCGCGCTGGGTAGAGGGATCAGGATTGCTGGTCGTCCGGCCACGGTCAACTCGGCGATCGTCGATGCGCCAGCGCGACCAATGACGAGGTGCGCCCAGGACAACCGCTCGGGAAGATCAGGCATATAGGTTGAGAGGTCGGCAGGAATGCCGAACCGCGCATATTTCGCCCGCACTGCAACAATGTCCTCGGCGCGACATTGTTGGGTCACTTGCAGACGCTGGCGAAAAGCTTCCGGAAGTAGTGCCAAACCGTCCGGAACGACCTCCGCGAAGATCGACGCCCCTTGGCTCCCGCCGGTCACCAGCAGCCGGAAGATGCCGTCGCCCGAGAGCGCCGGGAACGGCTGATCTCGGAGCGCGATCACCGCGTCGCGCACCGGATTGCCGACCAGCACGGCCTTGCGCTCCTGCGCCTTCGCCATGCGGTCGACATGATCGTAGGAGGTGGCGATCGCATCGACGCGGCCCGCCATCAGCCGGTTGACCCGGCCGAGCACCGCATTCTGCTCGTGGATCAGCGTCGGGATGCGCTGGCGCTGCGCGGCGAGCAGCGCGGGGAGCGCCGGATAGCCGCCGAAGCCGATCACCGCGGACGGCGCAAAGGTCTCGTAGAGCCGCGACGCCATCGCCCGGCCGGTCAATATCTTGCGAAACGCCTTCCACCAGCCGACCGGCCCGCCGCCGAGCCGCCCGGCGGGGAGGATGTGAACCTGGACGCCGTCGAACAGCCCCGGGATGCGCGCGCCGCGATCGTCGGTGACGAGCGCGACGCGGTGGCCGCGCCGCATCAGCTCTTCGGCCAGCGCGTGCGCGGGGGTCATATGCCCCCCGGTGCCGCCCGCCGCGAGGACATAATGGCGCGATATGATGCTCAACGGCCGCTCCATTTCACCACATAGGGAGACCGGTGAAGATAGGGGTTTCGCCGCGTGAAGGCGAGGAGGAGGCCCATGCCGATCGACAGCGCGATCATCGACGATCCGCCGTAGGAGATGAACGGCAAGGTCATGCCCTTGGACGGCGCGATCTGGACGTTGACCGCCATGTTGATCAGCGCCTGCAGGCCGAACTGGCAGACCAGCCCGGCGGTCGCGAGCACCAAGAAATTATCTTCCTCGTGCAGCAGCTTGATCAGCACGCGCGCGACGATCGCCATGTAGAGCGCGGCGATGGCGAGGCAGGCGATCATGCCGAACTCCTCCCCGATCACCGAGAAGATGTAATCGGTATGCGGCTCCGGCAGGTGGAACTTGCGCGTGCCGCCGCCCGGCCCGAGGCCGAACAGCCCGCCCGCGGTCAGCGTCCTCAGCGCACTGTCCGTCTGGTAGGTGTCGACATCGCCCGCGCCCCCGAACAGGAACGCGTCGACCCGCACCGTCGCCACCGGATAGAAGAAATAGGCGAGCACCAGCGCACCGAGGCCGGCAAGCCCGATCAGGATCAGGAAGCGCATCGGCACGCCCGCCAGCGTCAGCAGCAGCACCCAGATCGCCGCGAAGATCACCGTCTCGCCGAGGTTGGGCTGCTGCATCAGCAGCACCGCGACCAGCGCGGTCAGTACGCCGGTCAAGGGCACGACCGGCAGGCTCGCATCCTTGGCGCGGAGCGACAGCAGCCAGGCGAGCGTCACGATGAACAGCGGCTTCAGGAACTCCGACGGCTGGAATTGCGCAAAGCTGAAGCCCAGCCAGCGCCGCGCGCCGTTCACTTCCTGGCCGATCACCGGCACCAGCATCAGGCAGAAGATGAAGAAGCCGGTGCCGATCAGGCACAGCCGCCGCGCGGTCGGCTTGGGCAGCATCGAGACCGCGATCATCACCGGGATGCCGGCCATGATCCAGACCAACTGGCGGTAGAAATAATGGAGCGGCGCATAATGAATCGCACCGCCCGAATAGCGCATCGCGGCGGCCGGCGATGCGGCCGCGACGGCGACCAGGCCGATCGAGATCAGCACCGCGACCAGCAGCAGCAGGACGCGGTCGATCTCCCAGAACCAGCGCCCCATCGCGCTTCGGTCGGTCCGGCCGAACTTGACCGCCTGGTTCCGGCGCATATCCCCCCGCACCATATTCATGCCAATGCCTCCACCGCCGCGCGGAACGCGGCACCCCTGGCTTCATAATCCTTGAACTGATCGAACGAGGCGCAGGCGGGCGAGAGCAGCACCACCTCCCCCGCATCCGCCGCCGCCGCCGCGTCGTTCACCGCCTGCCCGAGCACGCCGCTTTCGGTGACCGACTTCCCTGCATCGCGCAGGATCGCCGCAAACCGCGGCCCCGCCTCGCCGATCGTATAAGCTGCGCGGACATGATCGAAATGCGGGGCACAGGCGTCGAGATCGTCGCTCTTGGCGAGCCCGCCGAGGATCCAGTGGACCGACGGATAAGCGGCCAGCGCCGGCGCGGTCGAATCCGGATTGGTCGCCTTGCTGTCGTTGACGAACAACACCCCAGCCCGCTCGCGCACCCGCTCCATGCGGTTGGGCAGGCCCGGGTAGGACTTCATAGCTTCACGGATAATTTCTCCGCCTACGCCGAGCCTCACTGACGCCTGAATAGCCGCAAGGGCATTTTGCGAGTTGTGAGGTCCCTGCAGCGCTGGCCATTCTTGCTGCATCAACGTGTAACCGCCAACATGCCGGGGGGAGTCTTCACGCCGCGCATGGCGGAGGCGATTTGATATCGAGCGCGACGCCCTATCGGTACCCACCACAATTGCGTCATGACCGCCCGACTGCATCGCGAACAGTCGCTCTTTGGATCGCGCATAAGCCTCGAACCCGTCATAGCGGTCGAGATGGTCCGGCGTGATGTTGAGCAGCACTGCCACGTCGCAATCGAGGCTGTGGGTCAGGTCGATCTGGTAGCTGGACAGTTCCAACACATAGACACCGCCTTCGGGCAGCGGGTCCTGACCGAGGATGGGCAGGCCGATATTGCCGCCCATCGTGCTCGGCACGCCCGCGGTCTGGAGGATGTGGTGGACAAGCGCGGTGGTGGTCGATTTGCCATTGGTGCCGGTGATGCCGACCACCTTGTGCGGCGGCAGCTCCGCGCGCGCCTGCGCGAACAGCTCGATATCGCCGATCAGCGGCACCCCCGCCGCCCGCGCCCTGGCCGCGATCGGGTGGCGGTTGATCGGAACCCCCGGCGAGACGACGACGCCGTCGAAACCGGTCAGGTCAATCTCGAGAGGATCGGCGAGCCGCACCAAATCCTCCCCGGTACGGGGAGGGGGACCGGCCGAAGGCTGGTGGAGGGGGGCGTGAGACCCGCTCCCAACCCCCTCCACCACGCCGCTTCGCGGCGCGGTCCCCCTCCCCGTTCCGGGGAGGATCTTTTCGCGCGCACCCTCGTCCGCGTCCCACGCCACCACCTTAGCGCCGCTCGCCGCCAGCGCTTCTACGGTGGCGCGGCCCGATCGGGCGAGGCCGAGCACCGCATAGCGTTTGCCGGCGAAGGCGCGCGCCGTGATCACCGCAGCTTCAGCGTGGAGAGGCCGGCGAGCGCCAGCACGAAGCTGATGATCCAGAAGCGGATGACGACGGTCGGCTCGCTCCACCCCATCTGCTCGAAATGATGGTGGATCGGCGCCATCTTGAAGATGCGCCGCCCGGTCCGCTTGAAGAAGAAGACCTGGATGATCACCGACATAGCTTCGAGCACGAACAGCCCGCCGATGATGGCCAGCACCAGTTCGTGCCGCGTCGCCACCGCGATCGCGCCCAGCGCGCCGCCGAGCGCCAGGCTGCCGGTGTCGCCCATGAAGACGGCGGCGGGCGGCGCGTTGAACCACAGGAAAGCGAGCCCCGCGCCGACGATCGCCATGCACAGCACCGAAAGGTCGCCCGCACCCAGCACGTGCGGGATGCCGAGATATTGCGCGTAGATCGCGTTGCCGACGAGATAGGCGATCATCAGAAAGGCGAGGCTGGCGATGATCACCGGCATCGTCGCGAGCCCGTCGAGCCCGTCGGTGAGGTTCACCGCATTGCCCGCGCCGACCACCACTAGCGCGGCGAAAGGAATGTAGAACCAGCCGAGATCGACCACCGGGCCGGTGAAGAAGGGAATGTAGAGCTCGGTCCCAACCCGCGATACGATGATCGCGCAGCCGATCCCGGCGATGACGAACTCGGCGAGCAGGCGGACCTTGCCCGATACGCCCTTGTGGCTGCGCTTACGGACCTTGTCGTAATCGTCGAGGAAGCCGATCAGCCCGAAGCCGACGGTGATGAAGAGGCACGCCCAGACATAGGGGTTCTCGAAATCCATCCACAGCAGCATCGCGATGGAGACGGAGGTCAGGATCATCAGCCCGCCCATCGTCGGCGTGCCGCGCTTGGCGAGATGGCTCTGCGGCCCGTCGGCGCGGATCGGCTGGCCCTTGCCCTGCCGGATGCGCAGCCAGCCGATAAATTTGGGGCCGATGAGGAGGCCGATTAGCAGAGCCGTCGCCGTCGCCCCGCCCGCGCGCACCGTGGTGTAGCGGAAGAGGTTGAGGAAGCCCTCGAAGTTGAACAGCTCTGCGATGAATAGGAACATCAGTCTTTCCCGCCGGCCAGCGCTTCGACCACAGCCGAAAGCCCGACGCTGTTGGAACCCTTGACGAGGATGGCGTCGCCCGGTGCCATTGCGCTTCGGGCTTCCTGTGCGGCCTCCGCCGCGCCGGCCACATGCGTCATTTTGATCGTCGGGCCAAGCGCCGATGCGAGCGGCGCCATTTCTTCGCCGACCAATATGACCCGATCGACACAGGCGGCGGCGATCGGCGCGGCGAGCGCGGCATGATAGGCGTCCGAGCCTTCGCCCAATTCCTTCATCGCGCCGAGCACGGCGATACGTTTTCCCGAAACGCCGGTCGCGCCGAAGCTCTTGAGCGTCGCCGCCATCGATGCGGGATTGGCGTTGTAGCTTTCGTCGATCAGGAGCGCCTCGCCGCCCGGCAGCATGATCCGGTGCCGCTCGCCGCGCCCCTTGAGCCCCGCCATGTCGGCGAGCGCCAGCCCCGCCGCCGCAAGATCGCCGCCCATCGCCTCCACCGCACCGAGCACCGCCATGGCGTTGCCGATCCAATGCTCGCCGGGCTGCGAGATGGTGAAGGTGAGTTCCGCGGTCGGCAGCACGGCGGTAACCAGGCTGCCGCCGTTCGACGCCGGAACGTGATCACGCGCGCGGATGTCGGCGCCGTCGCCCAGGCCGAAGGTCAGCACCTGCGCGGCATGGGGCCGCGCGGCGGCGAGCAGGCGGTCGCGATGCGGGCTGTCGAACGGCACGAGCGCGGTGCCGCCCTCCTCCAGCCCCTCGAAAATCTCTCCCTTGGCATCCGCGATCGCCTCGTCGCTGTCGAACCAGGCGCGGTGCGCGGGCGCGATGGCGGTGACGATCGCGACATGCGGGCGGACCAGCCGGGTGAGCGCCGCAAGCTCGCCGGCGGCGCTCATCCCCATCTCGAAAATGCCGAAGCGCGTCTCGCGCGACATCCGTGCAAGGCTGAGCGGCACGCCGGTATGGTTGTTGTAGCTCTTGACCGAGCGGTGGCCACGTCCCGGCATCGCCCGGTCGAGTGCAAGAAAGAGCGCTTCCTTGGTTCCCGTCTTGCCGACCGATCCGGTGACCCCGGCGATCTTGGCGGACACGCGTGCGCGGGACGCCTGGGCCAGCAGGTCCAGAGCGGCGTTGGGATCATCGACTCGGACGTGCGGCTGTGCCGTCTCTTCGGAAACCAGCGCCCCGGCCGCGCCCGCGGCATAAGCCTTGTCGAGAAAGCGATGGCCGTCGGTGGCTTCGCCCCGCATCGCCACGAACAGATCACCCGCCTCCACCTCGCGCGAGTCGAAGGTAACGCCGGTGACGGAAAAATCGCCCTGCGCCGTCCCACCGGTGGCGGTCGCGATTTCCTCGGAGGTCCAGAGCACACTCATAGCCCCTCTCCCCTTGCGGGAGTGCAGGGTCGGATCGCCCCCCGGGCGGTCCTCAATCGTGCGGGGCACGATTGACCCTGCACTGGTTGCGCAGATTTGGCAGCTTGCTGCCTAGTCGGAGCTGGGAGAGGGGTAAGCGCTCGCATCGCGAGCGCGCGAGCCTGCGGCTCGCTCACCCTCATCCAACTGCGCCTAGGCTCCTGCGTCGCCAAGGCTGCGTATCCTTCTCCCATCAAGGGAGAAGGGTTTCGTATGAGGAACACACTCACGCCGCGCACTCCCGTGCCACCGTGACATCGTCAAAGGGCAACACCTGATCGCCGACGATCTGGCCTTGCTCGTGCCCCTTGCCGGCGAGCAGCACGATATCGTCGGCGCCCGCTTCGGCCACCGCCGCGGCGATCGCGTCGCGGCGGCCGGCGACTTCGCGCGCACCCGGCGCCGCAGCGAGGATCGCGCGGCGGATGAGTGCCGGATCCTCGCCGCGCGGATTGTCGTCGGTGACGATCACCACGTCTGACAGCCGCGCCGCGACCTCGCCCATCTCCGGCCGCTTGCCCGCGTCGCGATCCCCACCCGCGCCGAAGACGGTGATCAGCCGCCCGCGGACGTGCGGGCGCAGCGCCTCGATCGCCGAAACGAGCGCGTCGGGCGTATGCGCATAATCGACATAGACCGGCGCGCCGGCGCGGGTGATCACCGCGCGCTCGAGCCGGCCGCGCACCGGCTGGAGCCGCGCCGCATTGGCGAGCACCTGATCGACCGCGCCGCCGGTAGCGATCGCAAGGCCGCAGGCGGTGAGCACGTTCGCCGCCTGATAGGCGCCGATCAGCGGGATCTTGACGTGCCGCGTCTGGCCGTTCGCTTCGATCGTCAGCGTCTGGCCGAGTTGGCTGGTGCTGCGATCGACCAGCTTCAGCGTCTCGCCACGCCGCCCGACGGTCAGTAGATTCAGGCCACGCGCCTTCACGCGTGCGATCACATCGTCCGATTTCGGATCGTCGGTCCAGACGACCGCCGCGCCGTCCGCCGCGACGACTTCGTCAAACAGCCGCATCTTGGCTTCGAAATAGGCGTGCATCGTTTCGTGATAGTCGAGATGGTCGCGGCTGAAATTGGTGAAGGCGGCGGCGGCGACCGGCAGCCCTTCGGTGCGATATTGCGAGAGGCCGTGGCTCGACGCCTCGAACGCAGCGTGGGTGATCCCCTCGCGCTTCAATCCCGCCATATTGGCGAGAAAGGTGACGACGTCGGGCGTCGTCAGCCCCGTCGTCACCTGGTCATCGGCAGTGGTGACGCCCAACGTGCCGATCGAGGCGGAGGGGTGCCCGGCCATGCGCCAGAGCTGTCGGACCATCTCGACGTTCGAGGTCTTGCCGTTGGTGCCGGTGACCGCGACCACGGTGCCGGGAAACGGCTGGAAGAAGCGCGCGGCGAGACCTGCGAAGGCGCGGCGCGGCTCCTCTGCAGCCACATGCGCGGCGCCGGCGACCGCTACCTCGGGCCGCGCGACCACCGCAACCGCACCGGCGCGCACCGCGTCGTCCACGAAATCCTCGCCGTTGAAGCGCGTGCCGCGGAAGGCGCCGAACACCGTGCCCGGCGCGACCTTGCGATGATCGATCGCGAAGCCGGTCACTGCAACGTCCCCATGTTGCTCCGCGTCGCTGCCGATCAGCGTGCCGAGCCGCATCACTTCCCCTTGACGCGCACCAGCGGCCGCAATTCGGAAACGTCTACGTCGCGCGTGTCGGACGGCGCGATGCCCAGCGAGGGCGCGGCGCGGTCGATCACCTTCTTCACGATCGGGGCGGAGACCCAGCCGGCGGTGGTGTAGCCGTGGGTGTCAGGCGTAGCCTTGGGCGCATCGAGCATGGCGATCACCACATAGCGCGGATCGTCCATCGGGAAAGCCGATGCGAAGGTGGAGACGTTCGTCCGCTTCTGGTAGCCGCCCGCGCTCGTCTTCTCCGCGGTGCCGGTCTTGCCGCCGACGCGATAGCCCGCCGCATTGGCATTCTTGCCGCTACCTTCGAGCACGACCATCCGCAGCAGCCCCCGCATCCGCGCGCTCGTCGATTCGGAGTAGACGCGCCGGCCTTTGGGCGGATTGGTGGTCTTATACACCGTCGCCGGACGCCAGATGCCGCCGTTGACCAGCGCCGAATAGGCACTGGCGAGATGCAGCGGCGTAATCGCGACGCCGTGGCCGAAGCCCGCGGTCAGCACCGTCGCCCGGCCCCATTCGCGCGGCCACAGCGGCTTGCTCTTCTCGGCAAGCTCGATGTGCGCGGCCTGGTCGAAGCCCAGCGCGCGGAAGCTCTTCTGCATCCGCTCCATGCCCATTTCGTCGGCGATGCGGGCGGTGGCGGTGTTGGAGGAGTAGACGAGCACTTCGGGCACGCTCAGCGGCCGGTTCTCGCCCTTATAGTCGGTGATGCTGAACCGGCCGATCGTCACCGGAATGCCCGAATGCCAGCGGCGCGACATCGAGGTGATGACGCCCGCATCGATCGCGGCGGCGATGGTGAGCGGCTTGAACACCGAACCGAGCTCGTAAACGCCCATCGTCGCGCGATTATACTGCGCGTCGGGCGGCGACTGGCCGGCGGCGTTGGGGTTGAACGTCGGGAAGGACGCCATGGCGATGATCTCGCCGGTGCGGACATCCATCACGATCCCCGCCCCACCCTCGGCGCTATGCTTGGTGACCGCGGCGCCGAGCTCAGACTCCATCGCGGCCTGGACGCGGCTGTCGATCGAGAGGGCAACCGGCTGGCCGCGCTTCGCCGGATCGGACAGGCGGTCGTTCAGCACGCGCTCGACGCCCGCGACGCCGCGCCCGTCAAAATCGGTCCAGCCGAGCACATGCGCGGCGAGCCCGGTCTGCGGATAGAGCCGCTCGGGCTCGCGGTCGAAGGCGATTGCGGGCTCGCCGAGCGCATTCACCGCCGCCACCTGCTCGGGCACCGCGCGGCGCTTCAGATAGACGAAATTCTTGTCCGATTTCAGGATCGCGCGATATTGCGCCTCGGTCCGCTCGGGGAACATGGCGGCGAGTTTGGGCGCCAGATCGTCGGGGCTGCCGAGCAGCTTGTTCGGGTGGATGCCGATCGACCAGGCGTCGAAGGTCCGCGCCAGCGGCACGCCGTTGCGGTCGGTGATGTCGGCGCGCACCGGGATCAGCGGATCGCGCGCCGCGACCGTGCTGCGATCGGCGAAAATCTCCAGATAGATCAGCCGCGCCGCAATGAGCACGGTGACACCCATGAACAGCAGCATGATGAGCATCAGCCGCTGATAGGTGAGCGCCAGCGCGTCCCGGCCTTTGCTGTCCGGCGCGGTCCGCGGTGCAGGAGCGGCGATCGCGGTCATTGGCCGGTGGCGGCTCCCTTGCGGGCGATCTTCTTCTCGGCGCTGGCGGCGGCGTCGAGGCTGTCCATGAGGCTGTCGTTGATCAGCGCGGCCTTGCGCGGCGCCGGCTGCGCGACCGGGGCCGCCGCCTTGACGACGGCCGCAACCGATTCGAGCCGCGGCGCGGAGGCCTTGATGACGCGCGGTTCGCGCTGCGGCGGCGCGACGGTCTCGCGGACCGGAGCCGCCTCGGGCAGCGTGGTCAGGCTTGCGCGGCGGACCAGCGGCGCGGGCTCGCGCTCGGCGGCTTCGGCGGCGGCGGCATAGTCACGCGGCGCGATCGCGGGTGCGGCCTGCTGCACCGGCGCTTCCGCCGACGCGAGCTGGACCGTCGTGCGCTCGCCGATCGTCTTGTCGCGCTGGTCGAAGCGCGCCAGCATCACCTCGTCCTCGAGATACTGGTTGGAGGCGGGCGACGAGAGCGCGAGGATCTCCGCATTCCACTGCTCGAGCTGCGACATCCGCCCGCGCGTGCCGAGCTCGGTCTGCTTCGATCGGATGTCCTGCTTGGCGAGGATGATCTGCCGCTCCAGGCTCGCCAGTTCGGCGCGCTCCGCGGCGACGTTCAAGGACAACATATAGCAGCCGAGCGCCGCTCCGGCGACGGCGGCGACCCACGCGACGGGCTTGAATCCACGGGCGATCATGATGCTGTCCTCTCCTGGACATGGGGCCACGGCGACGCTGCCGTGCGGCGCGCGACCCGGAGCGTTGCGGATCGGGCGCGGGGGTTGCGGGCAAGCTCGCCGGCGCCGGGACGGACCGGCTTGGCGACCGCCTCGAAGCTGGGCGGATGGGCGGCGGCGACCGTGGGGCGATGGCGCGAACCGGCCGGCACGTCGCCGCTCCGCTCCTTCAGGAAGCGCTTCACCATCCGGTCTTCGAGACTGTGGAAGGTGACGACGGCGAGACGGCCGCCCGGTTTCAGCACCTGCTCCGCCGCTTCCAGCCCGCCCTCGAGCTCGGCGAGTTCCTCGTTGAGATGGATGCGGATCGCCTGGAAGGTCCGCGTCGCGGGATCCTTCTTCATGCCCGGGTGATGGCCGAGCGCCTTGCGCACGACATCGGCAAGCTCGCCGGTGCGCGCCAACGGCCGCGCGGCGACGATGGCGCGGGCGACGCGGCGCGCCTTCGGCTCCTCGCCATAATGATAGAGCACGTCGGCGATCTCGGCTTCGTCCGCCTCGTTGACGAAATCGGCGGCGCTGCGGCCCGACTGGCTCATCCGCATGTCGAGCGGCCCGTCCGACTGGAACGAGAAGCCGCGATCGGCGCGATCGAGCTGCATCGACGAGACGCCGATATCGAGCGTCACGCCATCGACTTCGTCCACCCCGTGCGCGGTAAGCGCCTGACGCATCCGGGAAAAACGCTCCGGAACCAGCGTCAGGCGCCCCCCGCTCGCCGCGATGAGGTCTTCCCCTTCGCGGATTGCATCGGGATCCCGATCGAAAGCGAACAGGCGCGCCGCCCCGGCATCCAGGATGGCGCGCGCATATCCCCCCGCCCCGAAAGTCCCATCGACGTGGGTCTCGCCGCTAGACACGGCGAGGCCCGCGACCACTTCGTCGATGAGGACGGGGATGTGCGGGGCGGCGGAATGCATGTCGGCGGGGATCACAGCGCGATCCCCTTTTCCTCGAGCCGCCAGGCGGCGAGATCGCGCAGGTCCGCATCGCCGCTGTCGAGCGCGAGACGCGGGTTCCAGATTTCGAAGGTGCCGCCGACGCCGAGGAACAGGGCAAGATCCTCGATCTGGCCCTTGCGGCGCATCATCGCCGGCAGGATGATCCGGCCGGAGGTGTCGTAAGGCACTTCTTCGGTCAGGCCGAAGGTGCGGCGTGCGCGGGCGTGGTGCGCGGCGGGGTCGGACCCCTCCTCGATCAGCCGGCGGCGCTCGTTCTCGGCGAAGAGGTTCTTGGCGTAGCCGCGGTCATAGGCGTTGAGGCAGGGCGACACCTCGTGCATGCCGATGACGATCGCCTTGGCATCGGACCGGCGCTCGACCACTCCACGGATGAACGACGGCACGGACAGACGCCCTTTGGCGTCCACCGCGCTCAGCGCGCTCCCGTTGAAGAGGTGTTCCAAGTCCACCCGGCGATGCCCCCTTTGTTACGCACAAGGGCTCCCGCTCGCGGAACGCGCGCCGACGCGCCCCGCGCTGACATGATCGCCAACGGAAAAAGCCCTGAAACTCGAGCGACGGTGGATAACCGAACGCCCCAGGGGATGGAAGGGGTTTTCATGCCCTACTTGGGGATTTCATGCCATTACACGGCATTCTTACATGTTTTCGTGGTTTGTTCTACACATATTTCTTGTTCTGTTCACATTTCCGAGGCTGTGGATAAGTCTGTGCAGACGATGAAGCGTGGCGTGACGGGGACGACTCCGCGCGCAGGCGCCGGCCAAAATCTCCCCGGTCAGCGGACCGGTTCGTTCACCCGCGCGGGGTTGGGCGTGATCGTCGGTTCAGGCTCAGGCGCAGTCGCGATGGCGTTGGTCTCTGACCCCCCCGGAGCGACGCCGAGCTCCGCCAGCGGCTCTTTGGGCGCCGGGGCGGGAGACGGCTCGGCCGGCTCGGAATCGGTCCGCGCACGTTCGATCGTGTTCGCGGTGATCGGCGCTTCTTCGCTCGGATTGGTGAACACTGCCGCGAGCAGCACCAATACGAAAACGAAGGCGAGCCCCGTCAGGCCAATGCGGACGCGCTGCATCCCCCGACCATATCCTTCGCCGTTGAAACCAGCCATGAATGCTAACCGCTGTCGGGACGCTTGTCGAACCCTGCCGACCGTTCGTCGAAACGCAAAGCTTGCAGCGCTATACCGCAATGCAAAAATACTTGACGATTTCACGGGCAACGGCGAAGGGGCCGCGCATGGCTATATCGTATCGTATACTCGCAGCCGCCCCGGTCGCGGCGCTCTTCGCCCTCGCGGGCTGCAACACCGAGCCGGAGACCATCGTCGCCGGGCAGGACGATCCGCAGGCGGCGGATCTGGCGGAGGCGCCCCCCGTGGAGCTGCCGCCCTCGATCGCCGCGACCCGCACGTATCGCTGCAAGGACAACAGCCTCCTTTATGCGGACTATTACACCAACAACACCGTGCAGGTCCGTGCCAAGCGCACCGACGAGCCGGTCATCCTTACCACGGAAACCGGCACCCCGCCGTTCACCGCGGAAGGCTATTCGATCAGCGCCAACGCCGATCAGGTCACCTACACCGCGCCGGGCAAGGGCACCCAGAGCTGCCACGTCTAAACGCGCGAATGCATCCAACCGAAAGGCCGGCGAAGGAATGCCTTCGCCGGCCTTTTGTTTTTCGGGCCTGAAAGTCCCTACGCGAACCTCGCATAAGCCCCTCCCCTTGATGGGGAGGGGTTTGCGCTCGACCATGTCCTACACCTTGGATTTCTGCGACAACATTCGGCTCTTTCGCATCGCCCGCATGAAAATCGCTCGCCGCCACCCCCATGATCAGTGCGAACATTGGGAACATTCGCGCCTCGCGCATCGTCCCGTCCGACTCCTCAGCCTCTACGAATGGACGTCGCTGAAATTCCCCTGCCGCGCCCCTTCGACAAATGGCGGGGGATCGGCTAGGCGCGCGGCCATGAGCCAGATCACCCCCGAAATCGTCGCCGAGCACGGCCTGTCCCCGGAAGAATATGAGCGCGTCCTCGGCGCGCTGGGACGCGAGCCGAACCTCACCGAACTCGGCATATTCTCGGTGATGTGGTCGGAGCATTGCAGCTACAAATCGAGCCGCATCCACCTCAAGAAACTGCCCACCGAGGCACCCTGGGTGATCTGCGGCCCCGGCGAGAATGCGGGCGTCATCGACATCGGCGACGGTCAGGCGGCGATCTTCAAGATGGAGAGCCACAACCATCCCTCGTACATCGAGCCTTATCAGGGCGCGGCGACTGGCGTGGGCGGCATCCTGCGCGACGTCTTCACCATGGGCGCGCGACCGGTCGCCAACATGAACGCGCTCCGCTTCGGCCGGCCCGATCATCCCAAGATGCGCCACCTGATCGCGGGCGTCGTCCATGGCATCGGCGGCTACGGCAATTGCGTCGGCGTGCCGACCGTCGGCGGCGAGGTGAACTTCCATTCCGCCTATGACGGCAACATCCTCGTCAACGCGATGACCGTGGGCGTCGCCGATACCGACAAGATCTTCTATTCGGCCGCATCGGGCGTCGGTAATCCGATCGTCTATGTCGGCTCCAAGACCGGCCGCGACGGCATTCACGGCGCGACGATGGCCTCCGCCGATTTCGGCGAGGATGCCGACGAGAAGCGCCCTACCGTCCAGGTCGGCGATCCCTTCACCGAAAAGCTGCTCATCGAGGCGTGCCTCGAGCTGATGGCCTCCGACGCGATCGTGGCGATCCAGGATATGGGCGCCGCGGGCCTCACCTCCTCCAGCGTCGAGATGGCGTCCAAGGGCGGCGTCGGGCTGCTGCTCGACATGAACAAGGTGCCGCAGCGCGAAGCCGGCATGACCGCCTACGAAATGATGCTGTCGGAATCGCAGGAGCGGATGCTGATGGTGCTGAAGCCCGGCCGCGAAGCCGAGGCCGAGGCGATTTTCCACAAATGGGAGCTGGATTTCGCGGTGATCGGCGAAGTCACCGACACCGGCCGGATGATCCTCGTCCACAATGGCGAAACCGTCTGCGACATCCCCCTCGCCCCGCTCGCCGACGATGCGCCGCTTTATGATCGCCCGCACGTGCCGACGCCGAAGCGCGCGCCGCTGGCGGATGTGCCGGAGAGCGCCGACATCGGCGCCGACCTGCTGACCGTGATGGCATCGCCCGACATCGCCAGCCGCCGCTGGATCTGGGAGCAGTATGACCACATGGTCGGCGCGGACACCGTCCAGCGCCCCGGCGGCGACGCCGCGGTGGTGCGCATCCACGGCACCGCCAAGGGCCTTGCCATCACCACCGATTGCACTCCGCGCTATTGCTTCGCCGATCCGGCCGAGGGCGGCAAGCAAGCGGTGGCCGAGGCCTATCGCAACCTCTCCGCGGTCGGCGCGACGCCGCTCGCCGTCACCAACTGCCTCAACTTCGCCAACCCGCAGCGCCCCGAGATCATGGGTCAGATCGTCGGCTGCCTGGAGGGCATGAGTGAGGCATGCCGCGCGCTCGACTTCCCGATCGTGTCGGGCAACGTCAGCCTCTACAACGAGAGCAAGGCGACCGGCGGCGGCTCCGCCATCCTGCCGACACCCGCGATCGGCGGCGTCGGTCTGCTCGCCGACTGGTCGAAGAGCGCGACCATCGCCTTCAAGGGCGAAGGCGAAGGCATCTGGCTGATCGGCACGCCAAAGGGTCATCTCGGTCAGTCGATCTGGCTGCGCGAGGTCCATGGCCGCGAGGAGGGCCCGCCGCCGCCGGTCGATCTCGCCACCGAAAAGGCAAATGCCGAAAAGGTCCGCGCGCTGATCGCCGAGGGCCGCGTCACCGCCGTCCACGACGTGTCTGACGGCGGCGTTCTGGTCGCGGTCGCCGAGATGGCGCTGGCCGGCAATGTCGGAGCGCGGCTCGACGGCTTCGACAATGCCGCCGACGCGTTCGGCGAGGACCAGGGCTGCTACATCGTCACCGCGACCGGCGACATCCCCGGTGCCCGCCGGATCGGCACCACCGGCGGCGACAGCGTCGGAGGGGTTTCGCTCGATGCGCTGCGCCAGGCGCATGAGGGTTTCTTCCCGAAGCTGATGGGCGCCGACGCCGCGCTCGCCTGAGCGACCGCATAATAAAACTATTGAGACACATTCGCATTATCGGTAAAGGTGATTCGTCTGGAGGGGCGAATGGTCGTCTGCGTTTGCAATGCTCTCAAGGAATGCGATGTCCGCCGCGCCGCGCGGGGTGGCGCAGGTTGTCCGACCAGCGCCTATCGCGCGCTCGGTCGTAAGCCCCGCTGCGGACAATGTTTTTCCTTCGCGCGAGAATTGATCGCCGCGGAAACTGCTTCTGCTTAGCAAAAACGATTGAATCGAAAGCATTTTTTCGTTTCAATTCTTGTGCGGCATTGGTTATGCGCACGCCTCTGACAGGAGGCCATCATGCGCGGCGACCCCAAGGTCATCGAATTTCTCAATGAATCGCTCAAGAATGAGCTGACTGCGGTCAATCAATATTGGCTGCACTATCGCCTGCTCGATCATTGGGGCGTGCAGCGGCTCGCCGAATTCGAGCGGCACGAGTCGATCGACGAGATGAAGCATGCCGATCAGCTCTCCGAGCGGATCCTGTTTCTCGATGGCTTGCCCAACTTCCAGCTCCTCGGCCGCCTCCGCATCGGCGAAAGCGTCGAAGAGGTTTTGAAGTCCGACCTCGCGCTGGAGGAAGAAGCCGTCGTTCAGCTCAAGGGCGCGATCGAATATTGCGAGAGCGTGCGGGACTATGTCAGCCGCGATCTCTTCGCCGAAATCCTCGCCTCCGAGGAAGAGCATGTCGACACGCTCGAGCGCCAGTTCGACATGATCGAGCGGATGGGCATCCAGAATTACATCCAGCTCAATTCCAAGCCGGCCGAAGAGCAGGAGTAACCGGCGATCGCTCCCGACCGCTCAGGCTGAGCTTGTCGAAGCCTTGCCCTTGCTCTGGGCGCTGGGAGGAAGACAGGACAGTCCTTCGACTAGCTCAGGACCGGCGGTGTTTGTTCAGCCGCGTACCCGCCGCCGCTCGGCGAGCGGGTTGACCTCGCGCTCCACTAGATCGACCGTCTCGCGATAGAGCGGACGCAGGCGCGACACCGCAGGGATCAGCTCGTCGGGAAAGACGCGCATCTCGATCGCGCGGCGCGCGGTCGTCTCGATCGTCTCGGCGAGTTCGCTCAGCGGCGCAGCGCCCAGCTCGTGCGCACCGGTCTCCAGCGTCTGCGCGGGGCGGACCAGCGCCGCGGCGTCGCGGCGGCGCATCGCCTGCTCGATCCGCTCGATCGCGGTCTCGCCGTCCTCGCGGAAATAGCCGAGGATGCGGATGAATCCCGGCCCCATCTCCGCCCGCGCGCGCGCGAAGATGTCCCAATCGATGATCGACGAATCGCTGTCCTGCACGGCTTTGCTGTCCACTGGCTGGCGGACGGCAAGGAATAGGCCCAGCCGGTAAACAGTCGATTGACGAAATGGACGGGAGAGCCCGCCAAACTTCAGCGATCGAACGGATTTTGCGGTGCGCGGAGCGTCAGGCGGATGGGCACGCCGTGGAAGTCGAACTTCTTGCGCATGCCGTTCACCAGATAGCGCCGGTAGCTCTCGGGAAGCTGGTCGACCCGCGTGCCGAACAGCACGAAGCTGGGCGGCCGCGTCTTGGCCTGGGTGATGTAGCGCAGCTTGATCCGCTTGCCGCCCGGCGCCGGTGGCGGGTTCTTTTCCGCGGCATCCTCCAGAAACCGGTTGAGCTGCCCGGTTGTGACACGCCGCGACCAGGTGTCGCGCAGCTCGAATGCCGCGCCAACGAGCGTGTCGAGCCCTTTGCCGGTGCGCGCCGAGACGGCGAGCAGCGGCACGCCCGGCGCCTGTGCCAGCCCCTCGCCCAGCGCCGCGCGGACGCCCTGGAACAGCGAGCTCTGGTTTTCCGCGACGTCCCATTTGTTGAGCGCGATGATGAGCGCGCGCCCTTCCTGCAGCACCTGATCCGCGATCTTCAGATCCTGCAGTTCCAGCCCGAGCGTCGCATCGAGCAGCAGTACGACCACTTCGGCGAAATCGACCGCGCGGCGCGCGTCGGCCACGGAGAGCTTCTCCAGCTTGTCCTGCACCCGCGCCTTCTTGCGCATGCCCGCGGTGTCGATCAGCCGCACCGGGCGCGGCCCGTCCGGCCCCAGCCATTCCCATTCGATGGCGATCGAATCGCGGGTGATGCCGGCTTCCGGCCCGGTGATCAGCCGCTCCTGTTCGAGCAGACGATTGATGAGCGTCGACTTGCCCGCATTCGGCCGCCCGACGATGGCAAGCTTGAGCGGCCCGTTCTCGTCCTCCCCTTCCGCATCCTCCGCTTCGTCGCCTTCGCGCTCGAGATAGGGAAGCAGCGACTGGAAGAGGTCGGCGATGCCCTCGCCATGCTCGGCGCTGATCGCGATTGGCTCGTCGAAACCCAGTGCGTAGGATTCGAGCAGGCCGCTCTCCGCCGCCCGACCCTCGGCCTTGTTGGCGGCGAGCACGACCGGCGTGTCCTCGCTCCGCAGCCAGCGCGCGATCTCCTCGTCGAGCGGGGTCACCCCGGCGCGGCCGTCGATCAGAAACAGCGCGGCATCGGCCTCGCGCACCGCGGCCATCGTCTGCGCGCGCATCCGGCCCGGCAGCGTATCGGGATCCTCGTCCTCGTACCCCGCCGTGTCGATGACGCGGAACTGGAGGCCAAGCAGATCGGCATCGCCCTCGCGCCGATCGCGGGTCACCCCCGGCCGGTCATCGACCAGCGCGAGCTTCTTGCCCACCAGCCGGTTGAACAGCGTGGACTTGCCGACATTGGGACGGCCGACGATCGCGACGGTGGGCTTTGCCATGCCGGTGCCCTGGGGCAAGCGAGGCAGCCGGTCAATGGCAGGCTAGGCCCGCGCTATCGCCGCGTGCGCGTGCAGAGCACGTCCGCCAGATAATTGCGGCCGCGCACCGTCTCCTGCGTCTCGTAGGACGATGCCGTCCAGCCTTCCGACCTGCAGAAGCGATCCGCTGCCTCGGCGGCGCAGGCGGCGCTGCCCTGGCGGCAGGATTCGACCCGGCCGCGGCGATCCGACGGTGCGCGGAAGAATTCGGCGCTCATGCCGCGGAGCGAAGCGCCGCCGCCTCCGATCGGCGGTTCGGGCCGCGGCGGCGGGCCGGGCCGATCGGGGCGGTCCGGACGCGCCGAGGCAACATTCTGGCGGATGCTGGCGATGTTCTGATTGATGCGGGTGCAGCCGCGATATTCGGTGCGCTCGCACACCTCCCACGTTTCGCCCGGCGCCACGCGGATCGAGCGCACCGTCCATGGCACCGCGACCACGCCGCGCGGACCGGTGACGGTATAGCTGCGCCCGGCATAGCGGATATCGCTGTAGAGCGTCATCTCGCCAGGCCGCTGCGCGGCGGCCGCCTGCGGCAACGCCAAGGCGGCGAAGGCGACGGGAATGAGGGTGAGGACAGCGCGTTTCATCATCTCGCTCCTGCTCGTTACGGGCAAGATACGAGCGGCGCGCGATCAGGTTCCCGTAAATGAAAAGGGCCGCCCCAATGGAGCGACCCTTTCAAAATCTCGCGATACGGCCGATCAGGCGGCTTCGTCGAAATTCTCTTCCGTCTGCACCGGGCCCGAATCCTGGCCCTTGGCCGATACGTCGCGGTCGACGAACTCGATGATCCCCATCGGCGCGGCGTCGGAGGCGCGGATGCCGGCCTTGATCACGCGGGTGTAGCCGCCGGCGCGATCCTTGTAGCGATCGGCGAGGACGTCGAAGAGCTTCTTGAGCTGCGTGTCGTCCATCAACCGCGCATGAGCGAGGCGGCGGTTGGAAAGGCCACCCTTCTTCGCCAGCGTCACCAGCTTCTCGGTGTACGGGCGCAGTTCCTTCGCCTTGGCGAGGGTGGTGGTGATCTGCTCGTG
The DNA here is from genome assembly GCF_900177405.1 of Allosphingosinicella indica. NCBI lineage: Bacteria > Pseudomonadati > Pseudomonadota > Alphaproteobacteria > Sphingomonadales > Sphingomicrobiaceae > Allosphingosinicella > Allosphingosinicella indica. The sequence goes on from NZ_LT840185.1 coordinate 649,554, forward strand.
CTTGATGAGCGCGGCCGCCATGTTGCGGAACAGAGCCGCGCGGTGGCTCGAGGTGCGCTGGAGCTTACGCCCGCCGACGCGATGACGCATGAAACTATCCTTTCGTTCGTCCGGAAGCCGTGCAAGGCACTTCCGGCCGGGCGGTGAAACGGGGCGCCGCCCAGACCCCAAAAACAAAAGCGGAGCGCGAAGCCCCGCCGTGCGCGCGCCGAAAAGCGCATCCGCGGCCGAAAGTCAAGATTTCCCGCCAGCGGACGGCTTGCGACAATGCGGCCACGGCGGCAAGCTGGACTTCGGGTTCGCGTTCGAGGGGGAAAGAATGGCATCGGGATTCAACTGGCGCGCGGCGATCGCGATCGCGGTTTTCGCGGGCGGCGCGCAGGCGCAGTCGATCAGCAGCGGCACCTATGTGCTCGACGGCGGCAGCTATTCGATCGAGGTGATCAACCAGGGCGATACCCTGCTGGTGAAAGAGCCCAATCGCGATTCGCCCTATAAGCGGCACCCCGACGGGAGCTGGCGCTTCTACAACCCTAACACCGACGCCAATTACGCCATCCGCTACATCGATCCCGCGACGATCGAGGCGTACAAGCCCGATCAGCCGGGCAACGTCCCGTCGCGGTTAAACCGCCTCGGCGGCGCGCCTGCGGCCGAAGCTGCACCCGCGGCGCCCGCCGCCGCTCCATCGCCTTCAGGCCGCACCGACTTCGGATCGATTGCCGACGGCTACATGCGCCGCGCGCTCGACGAGCCGGACGACGTGCAGGTGTGGAGCTTCTGCGCCGCCGCCGCCAAGAAGCGCGAGGTCTCCACGGCAGCCGAGGCCGATGCTTATGCGCTGAAGGCCGCGGAATCGCTGAAATTGATCCTTACCGACACAAGCCGCTCGCCCTGCGAGGACGTGATCTCACCGACATTGTGGAGCGTCGGCGGCAGCGGTGACGGCGCCAGCGCTGCAACGCCCCTGCCCCGCCCCGAGCTCAGCGACGCCGACAAGGCGCGGCTCGCCGACCTCAATGCCAAGGCGGACGCCCGCGCCGAAGCCGGCAAGGCCGAGGCGGCGCGGTTCGAGGCGGCGCAGCAGGCCTATCGCGACCGCGTCGCCGAGGTGAAGGGCGCCGAAGCGAAATTCGCGCGCGACCAGGCGGCCTATGAAGCGGAGGCCGCGCGCGTAAAGGCCGCCGAGGAGGCCTATCAGCGGCAGATGGAGGAATGGCGCCGGGCGACGGGCAACCCGGGCGCCTGATCCCTTCTTACTGCAGGTCGATCGACGCCGAGAGCTTGAAGGTGCGTGGGCCGCCCTGCAGGATCTGCGTGCCGAACGAGCTGAACGCCGATGCCCAGTAGCGCTTGTTGGCGACGTTATCGACGCCGAAGCGCAGCGTCAGCGGGCTTTCGCCGACCAGCGCGACATAGCGCGCGCCGACGTCGAACCGCGTCCAGGACGAAAGCTCGAGCGTGTTCGTCGCGTTTGCGGCCTGCTCGCCGGTGTGGACGACGCGGCCGGTGAGAGTCAGCGCCGGCAGGAAGGGCAGATCCCATTCGACGTTGGCGTTGGCGGTCCACTCGGGGATGCCGGGCGCGTCATTGCCCTGGTTGACCGCGCCCGGGGTGCGGCGAAGCTCGGGATCGTTGATCGCGAGACCCCCGATAACGCGCAGCCCCTCGACCGGCTCGCCGTCCAGCGTGAACTCGATGCCGCGGTTCCGCTGCTCGCCGAACGGCCCGAAGATCAGCTGCCCGGCGTTGTTCGGATCGACGCGATAATCGGAATTGGGCCGGTCGATCTGGAACAGCGCCAGCGCAGCGTTGAACCGGCCGAAGCTCAGTTTGCCGCCGATCTCGTACTGAACCGAGGCGTAAGGCGGCAAGATTTGCCCGCCGTTCGTGACGATGATGTCCGGTCCGCCGCCCGCGTCCGCAACCACGGTCGGCGCAGTGGCGCCCGGCTCAAGACCCTCGATGCGATTGGCGTAGAGCGACAGGCCTTCGGCCGGCTTGACGACGACGCCGACGACCGGCGTGACCGCATCTTCGCGATAGCCGCTGGTCTGGTCGCCGGCTTGCACCGTGCCGAAGCTGTTATAGGCATAGCCCTTGGTCTGGATCTGCTGGAGACGAAGGCCGCCGGTCAGCAGGATGCGATCGTTCCAGAACCCCAGCGTGTCGGACGCGAAGGCGCTGGCGACGCGGCTGCGCGAGATCGGAAACGGATCGTCGAGATCGCCACCGAGGAAGCCGCCACCGGTATCGACTGCCGATAGCGGCACGCGCACCGGATCGTAGAGGTTGTTCGCGAAGCTGCCGCCGAAGAAATTATAGGCGTTGCGGTTCACCTGCCAGCTCGCCGATCCGCCGAAATTGATCTCGTGGCTGATGCCGGCGCCTTCCAGCTTCACGCGCATTCCGGCGATGAACGCCTCGTTGTTGTCCGTGCGCGGCACGAAGGAGCCGCCGCCGGTGCCGTCACCGGTCACCGGGTTCAGCAATGTGAACGAACTTGTGGTCTGATCCTCGCGGCCGTCGCGTGCGCCGAACTTGGCATAGAGCAGGGCATTTTCGGCGACGTCATATTCGAGGCTGAGCGCGCCGAACACGTCCTCGGTCTCGATCGCGCTCCACGGCTGGGCATAATTGACGCTGGCGCCGGGTGCGCGCGGGATGGCGGTGCTCACCGCGACCTTCGGCCGCCAGTTCGCCTGCCGCAGCCGCTGATAGTTGAGGTTGAGCGAGGCACGGAACGGCCCGCCGTCATAGTCGACGGTGCCGCCCAGCACGTAGCTCGAATGGAATTCGTCATCGATCGCGATGTCGCCGCGGCGCGCCGATCCGTTGATGCGGACGCCCCATTCGCCGCCGCTGCCGAAGCGCCGTGCGACGTCGAACGCGCCGGCGAACTGCGCATCGCTGACATAGCCCAATGTGATGCGGCTGAGATCGCGCGTCGCACTCTTGGGGATGAGGTTGACGCTGCCGCCGATGCCGCCGCCGCTGGGCGCCGCGCCGTTGATGAAGGCGCTGGCACCGTTGATGACCTGCACCGAGGAGAACAACTCGGGCGCGACGAGCTGGCGCGGGGTGATGCCGTAGAGCCCGTCGAAGCCGACATCGTCGGAGCTCAGCGCGAAGCCGCGGATCACGAACACCTCGCCCGCGATGCCGAAGCCGATCGTGGTGCGGATCGTCGGATCATTCTCCAGCACCTCGCCCAGCGAGTCGGGCTGCTGGTTGAGGATCAGCGACTCGCCATAGCTGCGGATGCTGAACGGCACGTCCTCGGCCGGCTTGTCGCCGAAGATGCCGACGCTGCCGCCGGCGCGGACCTCGGTCTGGTTGTTGCGCTGCGCGGTGACGATGATCGATTCATCGTCGCGCGGCTCGCTCTGAGCGGGCTGCTGCTGCGCCAACGCCGGCATCGCCGCGCTCAGCGCGACCACCGCGATCGTGGCGCGGAGCGCCGCCTTGGTCTTGATGTTCATCATATCCCCCAATCGAAATCCGTCACGTGCGCCGCGCCTTCATCGCCCAGCCCACCGCGGCGACCGGCACGCCGAGCGCCGCCCAGGACAAAGCGTCGCGAAATCCATCGCCGGTCAGCGCGCTGACCAGGCCGACGATGCTGAACAGCGCGATCGCCAGCGGCAGGGCGAAGATCGCGCGCATCGTCTGGCGACGCCTCATTCGGCCGGCACCAGCACGCCGCCGCTCTCGACCTCGCGCACCCGCGCATCGAGCGGGGTGCGGCGCTTGCCGAGCCAGAGGTAGAGGCCGGAGCCGAGAATGATGATCGTGAAGATGTCGAGCACCGCCCACAGGATCTTAAGCGGCAGCCCGCCGTAATCGCCGAAGTGGAGCGGCTGCGAGAGTGCCAGTGCCTGATTGTACCAGGGCATGGGCCGTGCATCGGTAAAGGCGCCGGTCTCGGCGTCGATCAGCGCCGGGGTGAGCAGCCGCTCGGTCAGCGGCGTCGCGCCCTGGAAGAAGACCGCATAATGATGCTTGCTGCTGTAGGCGCCGCCGGGAAAGGCGATGAACTGCGGATTGTTGCCGGGAAGCGCCTTGCGCGCCTCCGCCATCGCCTTGTCGAGCGAGCCGTAGCGCGACGGCGGCAGCGCCTCGCGCCCGTCATAGGCGCGCGTCATTTCTGCAAGCTCGGTGCGCTGCCACAGCTCCATGATCGGCGTCGCGAGCGCGTTGATGATGCCTGTGACGCCGACGACCAGCATCCAGGCGAGCGCGACGACGCCGAGCAGATTGTGATAGTCGAGCCACTTCACGCGGCGGCTGCGCGAGGCGCGGAGCGTGCCGAATTCGAGCTTGCGCATGAACGGCGCGTAGAGGACGACGCCCGAGACGATCGCGGCGACGAATAGTACCCCCATCAACCCCAGGAACAGCATCCCCGCCAGCCCCAGGAACATGTCGGTGTGGAGCTGGAGCAGGAAGTGCATCACGCCGCTCTCGTCCACCGCCCCCGTGGGTTCGCCGGTCGCGCGATCGAAGAGCTGGATGGTCATCGTCTCGCCCGGCGCATCGGGCGCGGGCGCGGTGGTGATGGTCATCTGCGGCCGCTCGTTGTCGAAGGCCATGAACACCGGCACTTCGCCCGGCCGTGCGGCGAGCGCCTTGGCCAGCATCTCGTCGAGCGGCTTCAGCCCCGGCCCTTCGCCCGATGAAGCGAGACCGCCCTCGGCCAGAGCCGCGGGCTCGCCGCTCAGCACGTCGATTTCGTGATGGAAAATCAGCGGCAAGCCGGTGATGCACAGCATCAGCAGGAAAGCGGTGCAGACGATGCTGCTCCACTTGTGCACGAGATACCAAGCCCGGATGCTGCTGCGCGTCACGACGGAGAATCCAAATCCTGCTAATGCGAGGGATAATCAATAGCGCCCCTATGACCGTCGGCGACGCATTGCAACAGCCTTTGTGGGGCGCAGCGGGTTAGGCTAGGAAAGCGGTGGCCGAACCGCGCCCGTGCGGTGGAGCCGAGCCGTCACCGGCCCCGCAGGAGAAGACCGATGCGCGTCACCCTGGCTTCCATCATCCTCATGGCTTCGCTCTCAGTTCCAGCGCTCGCGCAGACGCCGCCCGGGCTTCGCGATCTGGTCGGCGCGCGCGGTAGTTCGGGCGAAACGCAGTTGCAGGCGCGCGGCTATCGCTACGTTTCGGGCCAGACCGGCGATGATCGCGTCTGGACCAACTGGTGGAATGCGCGGCTCGGCCAGTGCGTGACCGTGGCGACCGTCAACGGCCGCTACGATTCGATCACCGAGACGCCTGCACCGGACTGCGGCCAAGGATCTGCGTCGGAAGGCCGGGACGACCGGCGCCCCGGCAGCCCGGCGAGCGGTGCCGACGACCGCGACATCAACATCGGGCTCGTCTGTTTCGGCGAGGGGCAGCGGCCCGAGCTTGCCACGCGCTACGGCTGGCAGTGGAACGAGCGCCGCGGGCGCTATGATTACGGCAACCGCACCGAGATCGCGCCGCGCGATTTCGACGCCGCGGTCACCGTCCAGGTCTGGGGTGACGGCGGGCGTATCCTGCTGCCGCGCAAGCTCATTCCGCCGATCAACTCGCGCGGCAATGACGGCTGGTGGGACCTGACAAATGTGGACGAAGGCCCCGATCAGATCCGCGCGACCTACCGGCTAAACGGCCTCAACCGGCCCAAGGTCACCATCGATCGCCGCAGCGGCCGCATCTCGATCCAGGGCACCGGAGATTATGCGTTCCGGGGCACCTGCGACCGGGCGGACGGCGACGATCACCGGCGGTTCTAAGATACCTCCGCGGGGGCGCGCCGGACGATGGATCTTCTGAAGCTCATCCGCTCCTTCGAAGAGTTGCTCTTCGAAGTGCTGACGTGGCTGATCTATTATCCGCGCACCTTGGGGCTCATCGCGCGGCGCCCCCTGCGGATGATCCGCTATTCGAACCACGAGCTGAAGGACAGCGAGGAAGAGCAATATACCGACACCCTCAGTCCGCCGCTTTTACTGCTCATTACGATCGGCCTGATGCACCTGATCGAGCTTGGCATGCCTCAGCGCGATGTACTTACCGGCCGCGCCGCGCAGGCGATTTTCCAGTCCGATCAGAATGTGGTGATGCTGCGGTCCTTCCTGTTCGGGCTGCTCTCGCTGTTCGCGGCGCTTGCCGTCGTGCGAAACCGCCGCCAGCCGCTCGAACGCAAACTGTTGCGCGCGCCCTTCTACGGGCAATGCTATCTCGCCGCGGTCTACGCCTTGTTGGTGTCGCTGGCGGGACTGGCGGCGAAAACGGGCATTCCGCATGCGGGCCCAATCGGGGTGGCGGGGCTGCTGGCGGCGACGATCTGGTATCTGGTCGTCCAGACGATGCAATTCCGCCAGGCGCTGACTGTGTCATGGGGACGCGCGGCCGGGATCTCGGCACGCGTCTATCTTGAAGCGGTCTTCGCCGTCATCGTCATCGCCCTTATTCTGCAGAGCTAGCCGCCCCGACGGGGTGCTTGTCTGCCCCCACCAAGCTGCTACGGCAAAGGGGCAAAAGGCACCGCGTATGAGCGCGGGAAGGAAGGGGCGTGGCGGCGAGCAAGCGGGCGTTGGTGATGGGCAATCCGCTGGCGCTCGCCCATGCGGTGATCGGCGACGCGTGGACGCAGCTCATCCTGCGTGAAGCCTTTCACGGCGTCCGCCGCTTCACCGATTGGAGCACGAACCTGCGCATCCCGCGCACCGTCCTTTCCGGCCGGCTGAACCGGCTCGTCGAAGCCGGAATCATGGAAGTGAAGGTGCCGCCGGGCGCCAAGCGCGGCGAATATCGCCTCACCGAAATGGGGATCGATCTCTACGGCGTCGCGCTGATGCAAGGCATGTGGGAGCGCGACCATGCACCCTCGGTCCTCCAGCGCCGCTACGCCCTCTCCTTCCACGATGCGCGGACCGGAAAGCCGATCGTCCCGGCGGTGCTCGACCGGCCCGGCGGCAAGCCGATCGATCCGCGCGACGTCGGCATCGTCGAGGGACCGGGGCTGATCGAACGCAGCGCGCCGGCGCACCGCCGGTGGAGCGGCGGCCGCGCGCCCGCCGAGCGGCCGATGATCGAGCGATCGGTCGACATCATAGGCGATCATTGGAGCTGGTCGATCCTCGCCTGCGCGTTTCTCCGCATCCGCCGCTTCGACGACATGCTGGAGGCGACGGGGATGGCGCCCAACATCCTCTCCGATCGGCTGACCCGGTTGGTCGGATCGGGTATCCTCGCGCGCATCCCCTACCAGACGAGCCCGGTGCGCCACGAATATCGGCTCACCGAAGCGGGGCTCGAACTCTATCCGATGGTGCTCGCGATGCACGGCTGGTCGGAGCGCTGGCTGTGCGATTTCGACGATCCGCCGCTGAAGCTCGTCCATCTCTCGACCGGCGAGCGGATCACGCCTGCGGTCTGCGACCTCCTGACCGGGCAGCCGATCCGCGCGCGCACCACCCGCTGGCGGCTCGAAGCGCCCGGCACCGAGCGGCCCCGCCCTCAGCCCGCGGCATAAGCGGCGCGCAACGCCTTCTTGTCTGGCTTGCCGAGCGCGGTGAGCGGCAGCGCATCGACGACATGCACCGCCTTGGGCGCCATCACCGGCCCCTTGGCCTCGCGCACGGCCGCGATCAGTTCCGCAGGGTCTGGCCGCCGGTCCTGACGCGGCACCACCACCGCCGTAACCGCCTCCCCCCATTTTGCATTAGCGACGCCGAACACCGCGACTGCCGCGACGCCGGGCTGCGCGGCGATCACCTCCTCCACCTCCTTGGGATAGACGTTGAAGCCGCCGGTGATGATCATGTCCTTGCGGCGGTCGACGATCCGCCAATAGCCGTCGCCATCGACAACGCCGATGTCGCCCGTGTGCAGCCACCCGCGTTGCATCGTCTCGGCAGTGGCATCGGGCATGCCGTGATAGCCGCTCATCAGCAGCGGCCCGCGCACGCAGATTTCGCCCGCCGTCCCCGGCGGCACCGCCGCACCGCTCTCGTCGCACAGCGCGACCTCGATCCCGTCGAACGGCCGCCCTGCGCTCCCTGGTTTCGCCATATGATCGGCGCGCGACAGATAGAGGATGGTGTTGGGCGCCTCGGTCTGGCCGTAGCATTGCGCCAAAATCGGGCCGAAGCGGTCCACTGCCGCCCGTACCTGCGCCTCCGGCATCGGCGCGCCCGACCAGATCAAGGTCTCAATTCCCGCAAGGTCTGCGTCTGGCAGATCGAGCAGCGCGCCGATCATGGTGGGCACTAGCCAGGTGACGGTCGCGTGGTGGCGCTTCGCCGCCGCGCAGAAGCGCGCCGCATCGAAGCCGCGCTGCAGGATCACCGTCCCGCCGAGCGCCAGCACCGGCGCGACGATCGACCCCGCGCCGTGCGAGATCGGCGCCGGACAGAGGTAGCGGAGATCGCCTTGCGGCCACTCGATCCCCGCCAGCGCCATCCGCGTGTTCGCGGCGAGAGCGCGCGCGGAGAGCATCACCCCCTTCGGCCGCCCCGTGGTCCCGCCGGTATAGGCGAGGCGGACGATGTCCTCGGCATCCCCCGCCGACGTTTCCGGCAAGGATCGGATTTCGGCAGGTACGTCCCAGAACGATGGCAATCCACCGCCGTGGCCGAATACAGCCTGCACGCCCAGTGTAGCAGCCCGTCCGGCATGGGCGGCGTCGGCAATCAGCAGCCTAGCGTCGCTGTCGGCGAGAATATGCGCCTGATCAGCAGCGCCGCCCAGCGGGTGCAGCGTCACCGAGCGGTAGCCGCCGATATAGGCCGCCGCCATCACGGCATATTGATCGACGCAATTGCCGGCGATCTGCGCCACCGTCTCGCCTCGCTTCAGCCCAAGCGCGTCGAGGATCGCCAGCGCCTGCGCGACGCGTGCGCCGAAGGCGGCATAGCTCAGCGTCGCGCCGCCCTCGATGAAAGCGGTGCGCGGCCCATGCCGGCGGATCGCGTCGAGCAGGATGTCGCCGATCCGCCCGCCGCAGTCCGGCGCGCCGGTCATCGGCCTGGCGGCTCCAGCAGATCCTGCGCATAGTCTGGTAGCGCGGCGGTGCCGGTGATCTGTCCATCGACCAGCGCGCGGTCGAAATAGTCGCGCCAGTCGGTGATCAGCCCGTCGCGGAAGGTGAGAACGCCCGCATAGGGCACCAGCACGCTGCGACCCGCCGCGGTATCGAAATCCTCGACCGCTTCGATGAAAAGCGTGTCGCCGTCTTCCGCTGCGCGGAGCAGCCGCAAGCGCGTCGCGACCGCCCCGGCGGCATATGCGGTGAGAAACGCCATGATCGCCTCGCGCCCGATCGCGGGCGGCTTGGTGGCGGCGGAGAAATGCCAGACCGCATCGGCCGCGAAGCGGTCGGCGATCGCCTCCAGCCGCCCAGCCCACCAGTCGTCGAACAACGCTTCGAGCGTTGCGCGATGACTCACGATACCACCTTCGCCAGATCATTCTCCAGCCGCGCGATCACCTCATCGGGGGTGGCGAGCGCGTCGCGGGTGCGCGCATAAGCATGGGCGGTGCGCGCTTTGCGATCGAACCAGAGAGCGCCCGGCTCTGGCGTCGGACGCTGCGCGGCGAGCCAAAGCACGGTATCTCCGCCCTGCGCCGTGGTACGGAGCAATGGCCCGATCCGCCGGTCCATCCAGGGCAAGGCGGAGCGCACGCCCTCGGTCCGCACCCAGCCCGGATGCATCGTGTAGGCAACGAGCCCCGGCGCGGCGCCGGTCCATGTGTCCGACAGCACGATCTGCGCGCGCTTGTGCGTGGCATAAGCGACGAAGCCGTTGAAGCTCTTCGCCGGCGCGTCGAGCCCGGGAAGGTTGAGCGGCGCATTGTAGAGCCCGCCCGACGCGACGTTGACGATCGCGCCGCCGTCGAGCTTGCCGTCGGCGATCAGCCGCTCGGTCAGCGCGAAGGGCGCAAGCAGGTTGGTCGCATACATCCGTCCGACACCCTCGGCGGTCGCGTGATGGCGCGTTTCGAGCATCCCGACATTGTTGACCAGCACATCGACCCGCGACGCTTCTTGGGCCAGCAGCAGATTGTCGGCGACGAGCGAGAGATCGCGCTGGACGGGGATGATCCCCGCGCCGCCTTCACGCGCCAGATCCGCCAGCGCTTCTGCGCGCCGCGCGACCGCCAACACCTTCGCGCCACGTGCCGCCGCGCCGAGCGCGATCGCGCGGCCGATGCCGCCGCTTGCGCCCGTCACCACCCAGGTCTGTCCGCTGAAATCGGCTTTGACAGCGCGCAGCGGCAGGCCGCGCGCGACATAGCCGATGCCGGTGAATGACGGGAGGAAGCGGCCGTAGAAGTAGAGCGCCTTCACGTCGTCCGCTTCCCCGTCATCGTCAGTAGCGCAGGCTGAACTGCAGGCTCAGCGAGCGGCCGCGTGAGGTGGACGCATATTGCGTGTTCGCGCCCACCGAGGATGCGAACGGCACGTTGGCCGAGAAGGTGAGGAAATTCTCGTCGAGCAGGTTCTTGCCGATCACCGCCACGTCCCAATGCTCGGTGCCGACGCCCAGCCGCGCGTCGACGATCGCATAGCCGTCGACCCGGCCCAGCGCGTCGAGATTGTCGTGGACGTTGTGCGCGCTCTTGTAGCTGGCGTCGAGCGCGCCGCGGATGTTGAGCGAGTCGGTGAGCGGCCGGTCTACCGCCAGCGATCCCGACAGGTTCCACTTGGGCGTGAAGCGTCCGCGCCGGCCGGTGTAATCGCACAGCCGCACGCCGTTCACGACATCGCCGTCTGGCACCTCGCCGAACGCGCAATTGCCGCGGCGGAAATCGAGATATTTGAAGTCGAGGTAGGAGAGTGCGCCGCCCAGCGTCACCCCGTCCGCCACCGCATAGCGCATGTCGGCCTCGAAGCCCTGCGCGCGGGTGCGGCCCGCATTGCCGACGTTGAAGCCGACGGTGCCGTCGAACTGGCTGATCTGGAGATCGGAATAGGTTGCGCGATAGGCGGTGAGGCCGACCGAGCCGCGGTTGCCCGCGATCCGCGCGCGGATGCCCGCTTCCCACGCCGAGACCGTCTCGTCGTCAAACACGAAGTTGGCGTTATTGTTGGCGCGCGCGTTGAAGCCGCCGCCTTTGTAGCCTTCCTTGTAGGAAGCGAAGGTCAGCACGTCGGGGCTCACGTCATATTCGACGGTGACCGATGGCGTGAAGCGCGTGCGCCCGCGCTCGCCGGCGATGTCGTGCCCTGCGCCACCCGGATTTTCGAGCGAGAAGCCGAGGCCCGCCTGAAGCGTACCGATCACCGCCGGCGCGGTAATGACGGCGCCATTGTAATCGAACTGGCCGGCGCGCGCGACGAGCAGGCGTGTCGCCTCCTTCTCGTCGCGTGTGATGCGGACGCCGCCGATCAGCCGCAGCGCGTCGGTTGCGCGGAACGTCACCTGGCCGAAGGCCGCGTAGCTGTCGCTCTTCTGCCGGAAATCGCGGCGTACGCCGACATTGGCGATCACCCCGAAGCCGAGCTGGGCGAGGTTGGGGCCGAGGCCGGTGATGTCGAGATAGTCGAGCGTGTTATGTTCGTAGTAGAGACCGCCGACGAAGGAGAATTGCGCCTCCGCGGGCGTGACGAAGCGGATTTCCTGGCTGAACTGATCATAGCCTTCGCGCCCGTTACCGCCGATGATGTTGGCGGCGGTAAAATCGAGATCGAACTGCGAGTTGCGCTTGTAATCGAGATAACCGGTGACCGTGGTCAGCACGGAATCGCCGATGTCGGTGTCAGTGGTCAGCGTGATATTGGCGAGCCGGGTACGATCGAACTCGGGCAGCTCCGCCTGGCGGCGATAGTTGAACTCGGTATCGACCAGCGCGCCGGTGAGCCCCTGGAGGTTGAGCGCCGTTCCGTAGGTCAGCGGCGTGCCGGCGAGCGGCCCTGCGGGGATGGCGCGCGTCGGCACGTCGAACACCACTTCGAGCTCGCGGCCGGTGGAGTTGAAGCGCGAATATTCGCCCTTCAGGTTCGCGCGGAAACCGGCGCCTTCATAGGCGAGCATGGCACGGCCGGCGAACTCGCGGTTGCGCGGCTCGTCGCGGTCTTTGGTGATGTTGTAGACGTAGCCGTCGTCGGTGTTGTGGCGGAGCGCGATACGGCCTGACAGGCTGTCCGACAGTGGGCCAGAGACGAACGCGGTCGTCTCAACCTGATCGAAGGTCGGCGTGAAGGTGGAGGTCAGCCCCGCGGCGAGTTCGCTGGTCGGCTGCGCGGTGATGATGCTGACCGCGCCCGCGGTCGAGTTCTTGCCGAATAGGATCGACTGCGGCCCGCGCAGCACCTCGATACGCTCGACGTCGAAGAACGGCGCACGAGTGAGCTGCGCGCGGCCGTAGCTGACGCCGTCGACATATTGCGCGACCGACTGCTCGAACGCCGGATCGTTGCCCGATCCGATGCCGCGGATGAACGTCTGTGTCGTCAGCCCCGTCTTGGTGATCTGGAAGTTGGGGATCGACAGCGTCATGTCCTGCAGGTTGCTGACCGATTTTTCGGCCAGCGATTCCCCGCCGACGACGGTGATCGAGATCGGAACCCGCGTCGCCGATTCCTCGCGCCGCTGCGCGGTGACGACGATGTCCTGAAGCTGCGGCCCGCTGCTTTCCGCCACAGGCGGCGGCGCCGCTGCCGCGGGATCCGCGGTCTGCGCCTGCGCCGATGAAATCGCCAGTCCGGTAAGCGAAACCCCGCAAATCGCCAGCCAACGCACCCGCATGTCCCCATCTCCCCAACGGAAGCCTGTTTCCGGCCTCTCGATCCAGGCAGTTCCCGCAACCGCCCTCCGGCATGACTATTATTAGTGGACCGGTATTGCAAGCATGTCGGAGCGCCGATATCGAATCGAAACCGGAGCGGCGTAAGCGGGAGCGAAATCGAGCGAATGAAGTTGCTGTCGTGATCGCAAACGGCTGGACCTTGAGCGCCGCAGCGGCGTTGACAGCGATCTGGCTGACCCTCGTTCCGCGGGGGACGCGCGGGGCGAACTGGCACTATATCCACGCCCTCCTTCCGCCGCTCGCAATCGCGCTGATCCTGCTGCTGCCGCTGGGCATTCTGAGAGACACGCTGACGCACTGGCTGGCCGGCGGGCTGGCCGCGCTGGCCGTCATCGCCGCGGCGTGGCTGCTCGGCACCCTGCTCCGCAATCACGGCATGATGGATGTCGCCTATCCCATCGCGCCGATGGCGATCGCCTGGACGGTTGCTGCGCGGATGGCGCCCGACGTTTCCGCCACCGGCTGGACGGCACTCGGGCTCGTGTCGTTGTGGGGCGTCCGCCTCTCCATCCAGACGCTGCGCGACAATCACGGCAGTGAGCGCGAACCCTATGCCACCTGGCGCGCCCGCGGCGGGCGGCGTTGGCTATGGTGGAGCGCCTTCCAGGTCCACCTTCTCCAGTTCGTCACCATCTGGATCTGGAGCCTGCCGCTCGCGTTCGCGGTGACCGCGCCGGGCAACAGTCTGGCGATCGTCGCGGGCGTCGCGATCTGGCTCGCCGGCTTCGCGTTGCAGGCGAGCGCGGACATGCAGCTCGCCCGCTTCCGCCGCGATCCCGCGCGCCGCGGGCGGATCCTCGACAGCGGCGCGTGGGGGTTCGTACGCCAGCCCAATTATCTCGGCGAGGCGCTGATGTGGTGGGGCTATTTCGGCTGCGCGCTGGCGCATCCCTGGGGCGCGCTCGCCATCGCCGGGCCCCTCTACGTCACCTGGTTCATGGGCTTCGGATCGGCCGGCCCTTTCAAGGAGCGCCACATGGCGCGCACCCGCGGCGCTGCGTGGGACGCCTATTGCGCCCGCGTTCCGCGCTTCTTCCCCTGGCCGCGCCCGCAAGTGCAGGAAAGCTGATATGCGCGTCATCCAATGGGCGACGGGATCGGTGGGGCGGACGACGCTTCGCCGTGTCATCGACGATCCCGATCTCGAGCTCGTCGGCGTCTACGTCACCAACCCGAAGAAGGTCGGCCGCGATGCCGGCGCGATCGCCAAGCGGCCTGACACGGGCATTCTCGCCACCGACGATATCGAGGCGATCCTCGCGCTCGACGCCGATGTTGTGATCCACGTGCCGCTGCTCAGCATTCCCTATGACAAGCAGAATGAGGAGGTCGCGCGGCTGCTCGCCAGTGGCAAGAACGTCGTCTCGACCAACGGCTTCTTCCGCCCCGACGCGCATGGCGAGGCGTATGCCGCGCCGCTCCGCGCCGCCTGCGCTGCCGGCAATGCGACGCTCGCCGGAATGGGACTCAACCCCGGCTTCATGGCCGAGCGCCTGGCGACCACACTCTCGGGCATGATGATGCGGCTCGACAGCATCCGCTGCCACGAAGTGTTCGATGCATCGCTCACCGCGTCCGCACCGCTGCTGTTCGACGTGATGGGCTTCGACACCGATCCGGCGCAGACCGACCTCACCCGCGGGCCGATCGCCGCGACTTACGACAGGCTGTATGCAGAGGTGTTCGATCAAGTCGCCGAGGCGCTCGGCACGCGCGTCGCGACGATCGCGCCCGCGCACGAACTGACGCTCGCTCCGGAGGATTTGGCGCTCACCGCCGGCACCATCCGCAAGGGCCATGTCGCGGCGACCTGCTGGCGCTGGACGGCTCTGTTCGAGAATGGCGTGGCGATGGATCATTCGATCCTCTGGACGTCTTCGCACGCGCTGCACGGCGAGAGCGAGACGGCGCACTGGCTGGTCGAGCTCGGCGGCCGTCCGAACCTGCGCATGACGCTGGAACTGACCGATCCCGATCCCGCCGCGCCGCCTTCGCGTCCACCGATGGATGCGACCGCCGCGACGGTCATCAATGCCCTTCCCGCGGTCGTCGCGGCGGCGCCGGGCTTCTTCAAGCTCCCGACATCGCTGCCTTTTCGATCTGGCTTGCGCTAATGGACCGAATATGCGAACTTTTGCCGTGAAGGAGAGAGAGGATGGCCACTTCCGCCTCCCCGGCGCCCGGCGCCGAGCCAAACGTCAATGATCTGAACCCCTATGTCCACGGTCTCTATGCGCCGCAGCGCGAGGAGTTCACCGCGGTCGATCTGCCGGTGATCGGCAAGCTGCCGAACGACCTTTGGGGCGCCTATGTGCGCAACGGTCCCAACCCGGCGCACGATCCCACGGGCATGCACCATTGGTTCGACGGCGACGGGATGGTCCACGCCATTTATTTCGAGAACGGCAAGGCGGAATATCGCAACCGCTACGTGCGAAGCGACGACAATGTCGCGGATCGCGCCGGCGGCTGCGGCGCTGGCGGGGTGATGCTGCCCTCCACCCGGTCGCGCGGCGAAAAGGTCTACAAGGATACCGCCAACACCGATCTCGTCTTCCACAATGGCGAGCTGATGGCGCTCTGGTATATCTCCGGCACGCCCGTCCGCATCAACGCGCGCACGCTTGATACCGTCGGCAACGAGAGTTTCGGCGGCAAGCTGCCGCGCCATGTCTCGGCGCACTCCAAGGTCGATCCGGTGAGCGGCGAGTTCGTCTTCTTCGACTATTCGCTCTACGAGCCTTGGATGAGCTTCGGCACCGTCAGCCGCGACAACGAGCTCACCCATTTCTCGCGCGTCGAACTGCCCGGGCCGCGGCTGCCGCACGACATGGGGCTGACCGAGAATTACATCATCCTCCACGATCTGCCGGTGGTGTTCACCGAGCAGGGGCTGCGCCAGAATATGTGGCGCATCCACACGGAGGATCGACCCGCACGCTTCGGCGTGGTGCCGCGCACCGGCGAGGGCAGCGAGATCCGCTGGTTCGAGACCGATCCCTGCTACATCTATCACGTCGCCAACAGCTGGGAGGACGGCGACGAGGTGGTGATGCATGCCTGCAAGATGATCCCCAACGGCCATCCGGCCAATCCCGCCTACGGCCCCTATGCGCCGATGGTGAACGTGCTGGCGCTGAACGCGGTGCCGACCGAATGGCGGATGAACATGCGCACCGGCGCGGTGAAGCAGCGCCAGCTCGACGACCGGCTGAGCGAATTTCCCGCGATCAATCTCGATCATGCCGGTCGCAAGAGCCGCTGGTCCTACAATGTCTCGATCGCGCCCGAAGAACTGCAGCGCTTCGACGGGCTCTACAAGCTCGATCTCGAGCAGGGCAGCGGCGCGTTCCACCGCTTCGCCGAGGGCAGCGCCGGGTCCGAGCCCGCCTTCGCGCCGCGCGTCGGTGGCAGCGGCGAGGACGATGGCTATGTCATCACCTTCGTGACCGCGGCCGACGGCAGCTCCGAAGTGCAGGTTCTCGCCGCGCAGGCCTTCTCGGACGGGCCGATCGCGCGCATTCCGTTACCCGCCCGCGTGCCTGCCGGCTTCCACGGCACCTGGGCACCCGGAGACCAGATCCGCCATTGATGCCCTTGCGCAGGACAGACCAACCTTGACCGACGTGTTCCTCTACGATGCCGTGCGCACCCCGCGCGGCAAGGCCCGGCCCGACGGGGCGCTGGCCAGCCTCCAGCCGCACGAGCTCGTCCGCCAGTGCATCACGGCAATCGACGACCGTACCGGCGGCGGCGTCGCGAGTGCGGAATCTTTGCTGCTCGGCTGTGTCGGGCAGATCGGTGCGCAGGGCGCCAATGCCGCGATCGTCGCCAAGATGCACGCGGGGCTCGACGATGCGGTGTCGGCCTGGACGATCAACAATTTCTGCGTGTCCGGCCTGAGCGCCGTCGGTCAGGCTGCGGCGCGGATCGCGAGCGGTGACGAGCAAGCCTCGCTCGCGGGCGGCGTCGAGATGATGTCGCGCGTGCCCTTCATGGCGGACCGTGCCGATTATTACGCCGATGCCGCCTTTCCGCCGCGCACGCGCTACGTGCCCGTCGCCGTCGCCGCCGACCGGCTCGCGGCGACCTGGGACGTGGGCCGCGACGCGCTCGACGCAATGGCGCTCGCCTCGCAGAGCCGCGCGGTTGAGGCCGATGCAGCGCTTGGCGCGTCGCGCATCGCGGTCACCGGTGGCGACGGCGCGACCCTGCTCGACCAGGACGAATGCGTGCGGCCCGTCTCCGCGGAAAAGCTTGCCGCGATGGAGCCCGCGTTCGGCGAGATCATCGGCGCCTATGCGGGCGCGCTCGCCGGCGAGACGATCACCCCCGTCCATACTGTCGCCCACGCGCCGCCGATGTGCGATGCCGCCGCGATCGCGCTGGTCGGCGGCGAAGGCGCGGTCGACGCAGCACCGCGCGCGCGCATCCTGGCCTTTGCCGAGGCCGGCGGCGATCCGCATGCCTCGCTCACCGCCGGCTTTGCGGCGATGGACAAGGCGCTCGCCAAGGCAGGGCTCGCGCTCGGCGAGATGGACCGGATCGAGTTCATGGAGGCGTTTGGCGTCACCATCGCCCGGTTCCTTCGTGATTACGACGTCGATCCGGCGCGGGTGAATGTCGGCGGCGGGCATCTTGCGCGCGGTCATCCATTGGGCGCCAGCGGCGCGATCCTTCTTTCCACGCTCCTCGATGCGCTCGACGCCTGCGAAGGGCGCTACGGCCTCGTCGTCACCAGCGGCGCGCAAGGCGTCGGTGCGGCGATGGTGGTCGAGCGGATGGCGCGCTGAGCATGGCGACGCAGGCGGCACCGGACGATCGGCTCGCGGCGCTCGTCGCGCGGCACCGCCCCACGTTGGATGCCGCGATCGAGGCGGTCTCCACCCGCGCGGCCTGGAGCCCCTATTCCGATTCCCCCTCGACCAAGATCCACGGCGCCGAGAAACCAGCGGCGGGCAAGGCGGCGTTTGAGGCGCGGCTCGGCACACGCTTCGAAATCGACCAGCCTGGCATCGCCGATTGGGTCGGCGCCGAAGTCTCGCCCTACACGCGCACGCCGCTCGGCATCACCTATCCGCAGAGCGACCCCGCCGCGCTGATCGCCGCCGCCACGGCTGCGATCCCCGCCTGGCGCAAGACCGACTGGGAAGTCCGCGTCGCGCTCTGCCTAGAGATCGCAGCGCGGCTCTACGCGCGCAATTTCGAGATGGCGCAGGCGGTGATGCACGTCGCCGGGCAGAGCTACGTCCAGGCCTTCGCAGGCAGCGGCCCAAATGCGCTCGACCGCGGCGTCGAGGCGCTTGCCTATGCCGCCAAGGCGATGGCGGACGTCACGCCGCACACCGTGTGGCGCCGCCGCTTCGGCGCCGACGATGTCGCGCTCGACAAGACCTATGCGATGGTGCCGCGCGGCGTCGGCCTCGTCATCTGCTGCGCCTCCTTCCCGACGTGGAACGCCTACCCCGCGATGTTCGCTGATCTTGCGACCGGCAACCCGGTGATCGTCAAGCCGCACCCCATCGCCGTCCTGCCGATGGCGATCGTCGTCGAGGAAGCGCGTGCGACGCTCGCCGAGCATGGCTTCGATCCCAACCTCGTCACGCTCGCGGTGGACACGGTCGAGGCGCCGGTCGCGCAGCGGTTCATTGACGATCCGGCGATCGGCATCGTCGATTTCACCGGCAGCCCGCGCTACGGCCAGCAGCTCGAGCGCACCGTCACCGGCAAATTGCTCTTCACCGAGACGGCGGGCGTCAACAGCGTGGTGATCGAGTCGGTCGCCGATCTCGCGCAGACCGCCACCGCGATCGCGCGCTCGACTTCGCTCTTCTCCGCGCAGATGTGCACCAGCCCGCAGACGATCTTCGTGCCGCGGGATGGCATCCGCGCGGGCGAGGGCCATGCGAGCTTCGACGAAGTCGCCACCGCGATTGTCTCCGCGGTGGATGCGGTGGCGAACGATCCCGCCGTCGCCGCCGGCATCATGGGCGCGATCCAGGGACAGGTCAGCATCGACGTCATCGATCGACTGCGCGACGCGCTCGGCGCGCAGGATGGCGCGGCGGTCCTTCGCGATGCCGCCCCCTACCCGCATCCCGAATATCCCGATGCGCGCACGCTGACCCCGCTGATCGCGACGGTCGATGGCCGCGCGCGGCATCTCTATGCCGAGGAGCAGTTCGGTCCGGTGCTCTTCATCGTCGCGGTGGACGACGCCGATGCCGCGGTGGCCGAAGCGACCGAGCTTGCTGCCACGCGCGGCACGATCTCGACCTATCTCTATTCGACCGACGAAGGGTTCATCGCGCGCTCCACCGATGCCTATGAGGAGGCGGGCGCAAACCTGTCGATCAACCTCCATGGCGCGATGTGGATCAACTTCGCCGCCGCCTACAGCGATTATCACGTCACCGGACTCAACCCGGCTGGCAACGCCTGCCTCGCCGATCTCGCCTTCGTCGCGTCGCGCTTCCGGATCGTGCAGCGCCGCCGCCCCGCTGCGTGAGCGACCGCGTCCACATCGCCGGAATCGGCTGCACCGCGCTGGGTAAGCGGCTGCACGACAGCGTCAAGGCGCTGACCGCCGAAGCCGTGATCCTCGCGCTCGCCGACGCCGGCGCCGATGTCGCGGACGTCGAGGCCGCCTGGTTCTCCAACACTCGCCAGCCGATTCTGGAAGGACAGAACACGATCCGCGGCCAGGTTGCGCTCCGCCCATTGGGGTTCGAGGGTATTCCCGTCGTCAATGTCGAGAATGCCTGCGCCAGCGGGTCGAGCGCCGTGATCCAGGCGATGGCGCACATCCGCGCCGGGATGATCGACATCGCTCTCGTCGTCGGCGCGGAGAAGATGGTCTTTCCGGACAAGGCCGATGCCGTCGCCGCCGCCTTCCGGGGCGGCACCGACGTGCACGACATCGAGGCCACGCGCGATTATGCGCGCCGGCTCGGCGCCGAGGTCGATGACGAGAGCGCGGCCAAGCGCAGCATCTTCATGGATCTCTACGCCGCTCAGGCGCGCGCGCACATGGGCCGCTTCGGCTCCACCCAGGCCGATTTCGCCGCTGTCGCCGCCAAGAACCACGGCCACGCCCAACACAATCCGCGCGCGCAATATCGCACCCCGATGAGCGTCGATCAGGTGCTCGCCGACAAGCCCATCGCCTTTCCGTTCACCCGCGCGATGTGCGCCCCGGTCAGCGACGGCGCCGCGGCGGTGATCCTGTGCAGCGACAAGGGCCTCGCGAAGATCGGCGCGGCGCCTCGCGCCGTGACGATCCGCGCCAGCGTCCTCCGCTCGGGCAGCGAGCGGGCGCCCGACGCCTTCGATCGCCACATCGGCCGGCTCACGGCACTCGCCGCTTACGAACAGGCGGGTATCAGCCCCGAGGATGTGGATGTGGCCGAAGTCCACGACGCGACTGCTTATGCCGAGGTGCAGCAGATCGAAAATCTCAGCCTCGCCGAGCCGGGCAGCGTCGGCGAGCGACTGCGGCGCGGCGATTTCGCACTTGGCGGGCGCCAGCCGGTCAGCGCGTCGGGCGGGCTACTCGCCAAGGGCCACCCGGTCGGCGCGACGGGAATCGTCCAGCTCCACGATCTCGTCCTGCAATTGCGCGGCGAGGCCGGTGCGGCACAGGTGGAAGGCGCACGGATCGCGGTAGCGGAAAATGGGGGCGGCTTCCTTGGGGGCGAGGAAGCGGCGACGGCCGTGACGGTGCTCGAAGCGCCGCCGCGGGCATGACGAGGCGACGCGGCAAAGCCGCGCACCGGTTGGAGAGAATGGCATGATTATCGTTCCCGAAGAACGCATCGCGGAGATGAAGCGGCAAGGCTGGTGGGGCGACGACACCGCCGACGATCTGCTCGCCCGCCACGTCGCCACATTCGGCGACGGCGAAGCCCTCATCGATCCGCCCAACCTCGAATCGATCGCCGGTCTCGCGCCGCAGCGGTTGCGCTGGAACGAAGTGGAAGCGGGCGTCGCGGCGCGCGCCGCGCTGCTCCATGCGCACGGGCTCGGCAAGGACGACGTCGTGCTGCTCCAGCTCCCCAACAGCGTAGAGCAGACGCTCTTCTATCTCGCCTGCTTCCGGCTCGGCATCATCGTCTCGCCGGCGCCCGCGCAATATCGGCTCGGCGAGCTGACCGGCATCGCGCGGCGCACCGACGCCAAGGCCGCGATCACCACCGCGCGGATCGGCACCCATGCGCATGGCGAGACGATGCTGGCGCTCAAGCGCGAATGGCCGGCGCTGAAAGCGCTCTTCGTCCTGGGCGACGCGCCAGAAGGCACCGTCGCGGTCGAGCCCGCGCTGGCCGCGATCGGCGATGCGGAGATCGCCGCCGCCGCCGAAGCCGCGCGCGCCGCGGGCGTCACCGCCGACGACGTCGCCACCATCTGCTGGACGTCGGGCACCGAGGCCGAGCCCAAGGGCGTCCCGCGCAGCCACAACGAGTGGATCATCATGGGCGATGCGGTCGCCCGCGGCGCGCGGCTGGAAGGCGGCGCGCGGGTGCTCAACCCCTTCCCGATGGTCAATATGGCGGGGCTTTCCACCGGCCTCTTCAACTGGCTCGCGTGCGGCGGCGTTCTGGTCCAGCATCACCCCTTCGATCTCGGCGTCTTCCTGGCGCAGATCCGCGAGGAGAAGATCGAATATACGGTGGCGCCGCCCGCGGTGCTCAACGCCATGCTCAACAATCCGGCGTTGGTGCAGGGCGTCGATTTCACGCGACTGAGCCGGATCGGATCGGGCTCCGCACCGCTATCCGAATGGATGGTGCGCAGCTTCGACGAAACCTATGGCGTCGAAATCCTCAACATCTTCGGATCGAACGAGGGCGCGTCCTTCCTCTCCTCCTCCACCGACGTTCCCGATCCCGGCACCCGCGGCCAATGCTTCCCGCGCTTCGGCGAACACGGCTTCGAATGGGATTATCATTACGCGCCCTCGCTCCGGACCCGGCTGGTCGATCCCGACAGCGGCCTCGAAGTCACCGAGCCCGAACAGCCCGGCGAGATGCGGATCAAATCGCCGATGATCTTTTCGGGCTATTGGCGCGCGCCCGATGTCACCGCCCGCGCCTTTGACGAAGACGGCTGGTTTCGCACGGGCGATCTCTTCGCCATCACCGGCGACGACGGGCGCTATTACCGCTTCGTCGGCCGTCACAAGGATATCGTGATCCGCGGCGGCATGAACATCTCTGCCGAGGAGATCGAGAACCACCTGCTCGGCCACCCCGCGGTCGTCGACGTTGCGGTGGTCGGCGCTCCCGATGCCGACATGGGCGAGCGGCTCTGCGCCTGCATCGTCGCGCCTGAAGGGATCAGCATGGAGGCGCTCAACCGCTATCTCGTCGAGGAAAAGCGCGTCGCAATCTTCAAGCAGATCGAGCGCCTCGAGTTGATGGATGCGCTGCCGCGCAATCCCGTCGGCAAGGTGCTGAAGCGCGAGCTCCGCGCCCAATTGTTCGGACAGGGACATGCATGACCGGTAACTATCCCTTCGGCCTCCGCCTGCCCGTGGTGGCGGCGCCGATGTTCCTCATTTCCGGCCCCGATCTCGTCGTCGCCGCGTGCGAAGCGGGGGTGATGGGCAGCTTCCCGACGCCCAATTGCCGCACGCTCGATCAGCTCGACGAATGGATGGATACGATCGTCACCCGGCTCGACGGCGCGCGCGCCGCCGGGCAACCGGTCGCGCCCTGGGCAGCCAACCTCGTCACCCACCGCACCAACAGCCGGCTGGCCGAGGATCTGGCGCTGGTCGCGCGCCAC
The DNA here is from genome assembly GCF_900177405.1 of Allosphingosinicella indica. Lineage (NCBI taxonomy): Bacteria > Pseudomonadati > Pseudomonadota > Alphaproteobacteria > Sphingomonadales > Sphingomicrobiaceae > Allosphingosinicella > Allosphingosinicella indica. Next base: position 672,150 of record NZ_LT840185.1, read on the forward strand.
AAGCCGCCGCTCGTCATCACCGCGCTCGGTTCGCCGATCCCTGCGATCGAGACGGTCAAATCCTATGGCGGCCAGATCTATGCCGACGTCGGCAGCATCGCGCTGGCCAAGAAGGCGGCGGACGCCGGGGTCGATGGGCTGGCGCTGCTCACCGCAGGCGCAGGCGGCCACACCGGCCATCTCTCGCCCTTCGCCTTCGTCTCCGCGGTGCGCGAATTTTTCGATGGGGCGCTGGTGCTGTCGGGCGGGATCGCCGACGGCCACGGCGTCGCTGGTGCGATCGCCGCGGGCGCCGATCTCGTCTATATGGGCACGCGCTTCCTGGCGGCCGAGGAAAGCCTCGCGCCCGACGCCTACAAGCAGATGATCGTCGATCACGGGCCGGACGATCTCATCGTCAGCGCCGCGATCACCGGAACCGCGGCATCGTGGCTTCGCCCCAGCCTCATCGAATGCGGCTTCGATCCCGACAATCTCCAGCCCCCGGCGGAGGGGCGCAATTACGATTCGGGCAACACCAGCCAGAAGCGTTGGAAGGATGTGTGGGCCGCGGGCCAAGGCCTCGGCGCGATCACCGCCGTTCAATCCACCGCCGCGATCGTCGATGATCTGGAGCGCCAGTTCGCTGAAGCGACCGCGCGCTTCAAGGCAATCACCGCATAGGATTTTCCGGGAGACGACGATGAAGGAAACAGCACGGCGCGCCGCAATCGTGACCGGCGCAGGCGGTGGGCTCGGCGCGGCCTTCGCCACCGGGCTGGCGCGCGCGGGATTGTCAGTGCTGGTCAACAACCGCCACCGCGGCGACGGCGCGCCTTCCGCCGATGCGCTGGCAAACCGGCTGACGGCGGAAGGCCTTAGCGCCGCACCCGATCGCCATGCCGTCGATGCGCCGGGGGCCGCACAGGCGATTGTCGAAGCGGCACTTGAGGCCTTCGGGCGGCTCGACGTGCTGGTGCTCAACGCCGGCATCAACGGCGCCGCTGGGAAGATCGGCGCCGCGCCGCCCGAGGATCTGGCCGAGGTGATGGCGATCAACTTTTTCGCCAATGCCGCGCTCGTCTCCGCCGCGCTGCCGCACATCCAGGCAAGCCCCGCGGGCCGCATCCTCTTTGTCTCCTCGACCGCGGGTCTTCACGGTCTCCGCGGGCGTGCGGCCTATGCGGCGTCGAAGGGTGCGCTCAACGCCTATGCCGTTTCGCTTGCCGACGAGCAGCGGCGCGCGGGCGTCGGCGTCAACGTGCTGATGCCTTATGCCGAGACCAAGATGACCGGCGGCGCAGCGGGCGACGCGCTGATCGCTTTCCCGCCCGAGCGAGTCGCGCCGGCCGTCGAATGGCTTACGAGCGCGGACTGCACCGACACCGGCCAGCTTTGGGTGGCGGGCGGCGGGCGCTATCGCCGTGCTTTCATGGTCGAGACGCCGGGTGCCGGCGATGTCACGGGCAACGCGGCCTGGATCGCGGACCGGCGCGACGCCATCGCCGACCGCAGCGAGGCACGCATTTTCCGTGGGGGCGAGGCCGCTTTCGCCGACATGCTGGGCGACGTGCAGGCAATGGCAAAGGGCTGATCCGCCTGTGCCATTTGCGCAACGCTCCACGCGATAGTGCGACGCGGACGGGAACAAGCCGCCTCTAACTTAGGTTATGCCCCCGACTGTCGCTCCGTTCGGCGAGCGGTCCTGTGCTTTCTCCATCGCATGATGCGGCATGTTCGCCGCAAGGAACCTGCCTTCGCCCCTCCGCCGGGCGAAGGCAGAACCGACCAAGAGCAATGACCACGACGCCGCCATCCCCAAAGCAGCAACTGCACCCGGCACCTTCCGGCGCCGATTATCTGCGCGAGCAGGCGGCGCGGTCGCGGCGGCTGGCGGCGTCCACGCCTGATCGCGATCTCGCCAATCGCCTCAACGCCATCGCCGACGATTTCGACCGCGAAGCGCGCGCGATCGACCGCCGGTCATAGCAGCGATTCCACGGCGTCCACGGTGCTCTCTTCCATCGTCCGGTCGTAGCGCGCCTGAAAGACCGGCGCCGCCGCCCGCGCCCGCGCCGCCAACGCCTCGTCCTCGTACAATTGCACCAGCGACCGCGCGAACGCCTGCGGATCGAGATCGAAGGCGCCCACATAGCCGCCGAGGTTGAGGCGGGTAACGGCGCGGCCGTGGATCAGCTTCTCAAGATCGAGATGCATCACGACATGCGGAATGCCCATCAGCAGCCCCCCGCAGACGAAACCGTGCCCGCCGTGCGAGATGAGGATGCGCGCCCGCCGCCCGATCTCGGGAAGCGGCAGCGGCTGCGTCTCGACCGCGAAACCGAGCCGCCGCAGCTCGGCGCGATAGGCCTCCCCCACGCCGGTCGCATAGACACGCACCGGCAGCCGCGACAGCGCGAGCCCCTTCCAGATCGGCGCGTCGATCGACAATTGCTCGGGCGTATAGACGAACACCTCGCGCCCGCCGCCGGGCGACAGCTCGGGCGGCGGATCGGTTAGCGAGGGCTTGGACATCGGCCCGGTCCGCCATTCGGCATAGGGATCGAGCTCGGCATAGGTGGCCGGCATCTCGCGATCGGCCTGGAAGAGCTGCGGCAGGGTCTCGATCGGCGTTGCGCCTCCCAGCCGCGTCGCTTCCCGCGCGCATTCGATTCCGAAATCCTCGGCATAAGCGTGCGGCTGGCCGGTGAGGCTCGGAAAGCGCGGCATGGTCGAGGGCGGCGTGTCGAAACCGGTACCCGCCGAGACCGTCCGCACCTTGCCGCGCGCCGCGGTGAGCAGGAACGGCGCGAATTCGGCGATGATCGCATCGGGGCGGATCGCCGTGAGCATCCGGTCCCAGCTCCGCAACATCGCACCCACGATCGGCGGCTCGTCAAGGCCGAGGCGCAGCACGATATCCGCCATGCTGTGCGATATGACGCGCGGCTTGGCGGTGTTGATGAGAAGGCGCGGCGTGATCGGCGCTGGCCAGACCGGATCGCCGCGCGCCACCTCCGGCGCGACGACATCGACCCGCTGCACCGCGAAGCTCAGGCGATGGCCGCGCCGCCGCAGCTCACGCGTGATCTGCGCCAGCCGCACCGCATGGCCGCGATTGCCGCCGAGCTCCCAGCCGATCAGGATATGCGCCATGCGCGCGTTCAGATGCCGCCGGACACCGGCGTGCGGCCCGCCGCAACCAGCCGGGCTTCGAGATCGGCGACGCAGCCGTCGAGCGCCGCGGCGTCGGCACTGCGCACGACGAAATTGGCGCCGACTTTGCCGTCGCGGAAGAAAGGATAGCTGCCGATCTGGCATCCTTCGTGCGCCTTCTCGGTGTCGCGCAGCAGGTCCGCTACCTCGCTCTCGGGCACCCAGCAGCCGATCGTTTTCGACAGCAGCGGACGCCCGCCCTCCAGCGTCCCCGACAGCGCCTCCAGCATCAGCGTCGCGATATGCGGCACGCCGGCGAGGATGAAGATGTTGCCGGTGCGGATGCCCGGCGCGCCGGACATCGGATTTTCGATCAGCTCCGCGCCCGCGGGCACCCGCGCCATGCGGAGTCGCGCCTCGGTCAGCCCGCCGCGCGTAGCGTAGTGCGCCTCCAGCACCGCGCGCGCCTTGGGATGCACTTCGACCCCGACGCCGAGCGCGCTGGCGATTGCGTCGACGGTGATGTCGTCGTGCGTCGGCCCGATCCCGCCGGTGGTGAACAGATAGTCGTTGCGGGCCCTGAGCGCATTCACCGCCTCGACGATCGCTTCTTCGACATCGGGCACGATCCGCACCTCGGCGAGTCTTATGCCCTGCAGGTTCAGCCAGCCCGCGATCTGCGCGACGTTCCTGTCCTGCGTGCGGCCCGAGAGGATCTCGTCGCCGATGATCGTCAGTCCAGCCGTCCAGATCCGCTCGCTCATCCCTGCCGCATATCCAGTTTTGCGGCGTGCGGCGAGGGTGGTTCGCATGCCCCTTCATCGCTATATGGCCGGCATGACCGAATATCAGACCATAGAGCGCGAGGATGTCGCGACCTATCGCAGCGGCGCGATCAAGCTGCACGGCGCCGAAGGCTTCGAAGGCATGCGCAAGGCCGGCCGTCTTGCCGCCGAGATCCTCGACATGCTGGTGCCGCACATCGTCCCCGGCGTGACGACGCAGGAGATCGACGATCTCGTCCACGCGCATATGATGGCGGCCGGCGCGATCCCCGCGACGCTCGGCTATCGCGGCTACAACAAGAGCTGCTGCACCTCGATCAATCATGTCGTCTGCCACGGCATCCCCGGCGATCGCGCGCTGAAGGACGGTGACATCGTCAATATCGACGTGACGCCGATCCTCGACGGTTGGCACGGCGACACCAGCCGCATGTATCTGGTCGGCGACGTGCCGCTGAAGGCGCGGCGGCTGGTCGAGGTCACCTACGAATGCCTGATGCTGGGGCTGGAGCAGGCGCGGCCCGGGAACCGGCTCGGCGACATCTCCGCCGCGATCCAGCAGCATGCCGAGAGAAACCGCTATTCGGTGGTCCGCGATTTCTGCGGCCACGGCCTGGGCCGCGTCTTCCACGATGCGCCGGAAGTCGTCCACGCCGGCCGCCCCGGCACCGGCCCCGAGCTACGCCCCGGCATGTTCTTCACCGTCGAGCCGATGATCAACCTCGGCAAGGCCGCGACCAAGGTGCTGGAGGACGGCTGGACGGCCGTGACCCGCGACCGCAGCCTCTCCGCCCAGTTCGAACATTCGATCGGCATCACAGACGGCGCCTGCGAGATTTTCACCGCCAGCCCCAAGGGCCTCGACGCCCCTCCTTATGCGTGACGGCCGCTCGTTCCTGCTGCTGATCATTGCCGGATTTGCCGCAGCAACAGGCGCGACATCCGCAGAGGCTCAGCAGAGACTGGGCGATCCCGAAGCGTGGGTTACCGGCGCAGACTACCCGGCCGCTTCGATCGCGCGGAAGGAACAGGGGCCGGTGACGGTCGACCTCGACATTTCGCCCGAAGGCCGCGTCGCCAAGTGCAAGGTGGTATTCGCTTCCAAGAACCCCGCCCTCGGGAAGGCGACCTGCGCCGCCCTCGAACGGCGCGCGCGATACACGCCGGCCGGCAGTCCGGACGGGACCCGGGTGGCTTCGAAGGATACCTACGCAGTGCGATGGCGCATCCCGCCCGAGCAGACGCGCGCGCTGGAAAGCGATTTCGGCGGAGCGGTCGCGATCGGCAGTCCGTCGATGTGGTTCACGGATCGCGACCTGCCCGATCGCATGGCGAAGCGATCCGGTTCGGGGTCGGTCGGTCGCGCTGGCGTTCGATATCGGCCGGGATGGACGTATCGGGCACTGCGAACCGGTTGGCCCCAGCGGCGACGCGGCTTTCGATACGCGAAGCTGCGCGCTGCTAAAGTTGCGGGCTCGATTTGCAATGCCACGCGACGAGCGCGGTCGGCCGCTTGCAACCAAAGGAAAGGTCGTGGTCCATTGGAGCGTCCGCTGATTTGCGAACGCGTCCATCGGCGATAGACTGCGCCCCATGCCCGGCCTGATTCCCGACAGCCGCGACCATCTCGACGAGGTGGGCGAGGATTATTTCGAGCATATGGGCTTCGCGCTCGCGGTCGGGCGGCACATGGCGCTCGCCGGCATCGCGTGCATGATCCATGCGCTGGTCCCCGCGCTCTTCCCGCGCACCGCCAGCACCGCGATCCGCGACCTCCATGCCGTCATCGAGCATCGCGGCGATACGCGCTTCCTGCGCAGGAACGATGGCGGATTGTTGATCCTCCTCACGCTCCTCGCGCTTTATGCGGCCACGCTGCCGTGGATCGCCGGATCGGACTGGTTTGTCGCCGCCCCGGTGTCCGCGCTAGCGCTCGGCTTCCCGATCGCCTTCGCGCTGGGCCGTGAAGCCGAACCTGCCTAGTTGCGCCACCTCGCGGCCGGACTATGTTGCGGCGCAAAGGCCAAGGAACAAGCGACGTGAAGAAGATCGAGGCGATCATCAAACCGTTCAAGCTCGACGAGGTGAAGGAAGCGCTCCACGAGGTCGGCGTCTCGGGCATCACCGTCACCGAGGCGAAGGGGTTCGGCCGCCAGAAGGGCCATACGGAGCTCTATCGCGGCGCTGAATATGTCGTCGATTTCCTGCCCAAGGTGAAGCTGGAGGTGGTGGTGGATGACAATCTCGCCCCCCGTGTCGTCGAGGCGATCGCCAATGCCGCGCGCACCGGGCGGATCGGCGACGGCAAGATCTTCGTCACCACGGTGGAGGAAGCGCTGCGCATCCGGACCGGCGAGCGCGGGTCCGACGCGATCTGACCCTTCGCGCCGCATGGTAGACGATCCCCGCCTCGCTTCCATGTCGCCCGAGGAATTGCGGGCGGCGATGCGGACGCTCGGCTATCGCACCCAGGCCGACGTCGCCTCCGCGATCGGTGTCAACCGCTCCACGGTGAGCCTCTGGCTCGACGGCAAGGTCGGCGTGCCGCGCCCAGTGGCGATGCTGCTGCGCATCCTCGTCTCGGCGCAAAGACGCGCGCACTGAGCGCGCCCGCGGCGCAATTTCCTTCTCCGCACCGCTATCCACGTGAATAGTTCACCGCGGCGCACGCAGCGGTGGACGACTCGGCCTCATGATGGGAGGAAGGCGCCACGCCGCGCCGCGACATCCCCCGCACGCGGCACTCTCTCAACCGCACGAAGGCAGGCATCCCCATGGCGAACGACGCAGGCACCATCCTCAAGCGCATCAAGGACGAGGAGATCGACTGGGTCGACCTTCGCTTCACCGACCCCAAGGGCAAGTGGCAGCACCTCTCGATGTGCTCGGGGCTGATCGATGAGGACCAGCTCACCGACGGCTTCATGTTCGACGGCTCCTCGATCGGCGGCTGGAAGGCGATCAACGAGAGCGACATGATCCTGCGCCCGGATCTCGACGCCGTCTATGTCGATCCCTTCTCGGCGACGCCGATGCTGATCCTGTTCTGCGACGTGGTCGACCCGGGCACCGGAGAGCTCTACGCCCGCGATCCCCGTTCCACCGCCAAGCGCGCCGAATCCTATGTGAAGTCGATCGGCGTGGGCGACACCGTCTATGTCGGCCCGGAAGCCGAATTCTTCCTGTTCGACGATGTCCGCTTCGAGGACGGCTACAACACCAGCTATTTCCGCATCGACGACATCGAGCTGCCGACCAATTCCGGCCGCGAATATGATGTCGGCAACATGGGCCACCGGCCGCGCGCCAAAGGCGGCTATTTCCCCGTCGGCCCGGTCGACAGCGCCGTCGACATCCGCGGCGAGATGGTCTCGACGATGATCGAGATGGGCCTGCCGATGGACAAGCACCATCACGAGGTCGCCGCCGCGCAGCACGAGCTGGGCCTCACCTACGGCACGCTGGTCGAGACCGCGGACCGGATGCAGATCTACAAGTACGTCGTCCACCAGGTTGCGCACGCTTATGGCAAGACGGCGACGTTCATGCCCAAGCCGATCGCGCAGGACAACGGATCGGGGATGCACACCCATTTCTCGATCTGGAACGGCGGCAAGCCGAGCTTCGCGGGCAACGGCTATGCCGGCCTGTCGGAGATGGCGTTGTTCTTCATCGGCGGCGTCATCAAGCACGCCCGCGCGATCAACGCTTTCACCAATCCGACCACCAACAGCTACAAGCGCCTCGTGCCGGGCTTCGAGGCGCCGGTGCTGCTCGCTTATTCGAGCCGCAACCGCTCCGCCTCGTGCCGCATTCCTTATGGCTCGGGCGAGAAGTCGAAGCGCGTCGAGTTCCGCTTCCCCGATGCGCTGGCGAACCCCTATCTCGCTTATGCGGCGCTGCTGATGGCCGGGCTCGACGGCATCCAGAACCGCATCCAACCCGGCGATCCGATCGACAAGAACCTCTACGATCTGCCGCCCGCGGAGATGGTCAACGTGCCGACCGTCGCGGGTTCGCTCCGCGAAGCGCTGGTCGCCCTGCAGAACGATCGCGAGTTCCTGACCAAGGGCGACGTCTTCAGCGAAGACCAGATCGACGCCTATATCGAACTCAAGTGGGACGAGGTCCTTCGCTGGGAGACGACCCCGAGCCCCGTCGAGTTCGACATGTATTACAGCTCATAAGGGCATTCGCTCCCAAGCCGTCATGCTGAACTCGTTTCAGCATCCATGCCGATGACGATCGCGATCGTCTCCAAGATGGACCCTGAAACGAGTTCAGGGTGACGGCCGAGGAGAGACGTTGGTCAATCGTCGCGCTCGCGCTTGACGATCTTCATCGTCTTGGGATCGATCTTGATGTCCCAGCGGACATTGTCCTTGCCGCGGGCGTCGTCGACCTCCCAGCGCGGGCCGTCGTCGTCGAGCTCGACTTCCTCCCAGGAGACGAAGCCGTTGGCGCGCAGCACCTTCTCGACGGCAGCGCGCTCCTGCGCATTGGGCGCGCGATCGGCGAGGGCGGGCGTGGCGATCAGCGCCGCAGCCGCGGCAGCGATAAAGAGGCTCGGTTTCACGTCGGTCCTTTCGTTCGGGAATGATACTTGCCGAACGGCCCGAACGCCCGCTTAGTTGCGGATTGGTCGCAAATAGTGCGCCGCGATCAGCCCGATCGGCAGCCCGACAAGCAGCATCATGAATGCCATCGCACGCTGGATGTGGCCGGGCTCCAGCACCGGGAACATCTCGGGCCAGCGCAGCGGCAGCACCACCAGCTCCATCACAATGTAGACGCCGAGCCCGTAACTGAGGCCCCAGAGGACCGGCTTCTCGATCAGCATCGGCAGCCGCCGCGCGGCTAGGACGAAGATCGTCACGATCACCGCCATGATCGTATAATGGACGGCGGCGCCGGCGATGGCCGCGCCCGCGCCGCCCTGCCGCACCGCATCCCCGAACGGGCCCGAGGCGACGAAGCGCAACACCTTGCCCGCCGACCCTCCGGCCAGGATCGAGGATAAGCAGGCCGCCGTCAGATCGAGCGTGCCCGCCACCAGCGTGCCCGCCGCTATCGCCTTCGCCTCGCCCATTGCCGGTCTCCCTTGGTGCAGCCCTGCTAGCGCCGTGCCCGCCGCGGCCGCGCCGCGGTTCGACCGGGCGCGGGGCGGCTTCGACGAAGCGTCAATCCTCCAGGATCAGGCTGTGGTCGCGCGTGTCCCGCATCCGCAGATACACGATCAGCGACAGCCCGATCATCCCCGCGACATACCAATAGAAGGCACGCTCCACCCCCCAGTCCTTGAGCTGGAAGGCGACATATTCGGCCGTCCCGCCGAACATCGTGTTGGCGATCGCATAAGGCAGCGCGACGCCCAGCGCGCGGATGTGCGCGGGAAACAGCTCGGCCTTCACCACCGCGTTGATCGACGTGTAGCCGGTGACGATCACCAGCGCGCCGAACACGAGCGCGAAGGCGGCGACGGGATCGCGCACGCTCTCCAGTGCGGTGAAGATCGGTACGGTGAAGATCACCCCGAGCACCCCGAACGCCACCATCACGGGCTTGCGCCCCACCCGGTCCGACAGCGCGCCCGACAGCGGCTGCAGGCACATGAAGAGGAACAGCGCCAGCGTCATCACCTGGCTCGCCGTCTGCCGGTCGAAGCCCGAGGTGTTGACCAGGAATTTCTGCATGAAGGTGGTGTAGGCGTAGAAGGCGAGCGTGCCGCCCGCGGTCAGCGCCATCACCAGCAGCGCCTGGCGCGGGTGATCGCGGAAGAGGTTGATCCCGCTCGATCGCGGCGCGTCGCTCGCCTTGGCGTTGGTGAAGCTCTCGGTCTCGGCGAGGCGGCGGCGGATGTAGAAGACGACCACCGCAAGCACCGCACCCAGCGCGAAGGGGATGCGCCAGCCCCATGCTTCGAGATCGGCCTCCGACATCGCGAACTGGAGCAGCAGCAATATGCCGAGCGCGACGAGCTGGCCCGAGATCAACGTGACATATTGGAAGCTTGAATAGAAACCGCGGCGGCGCTTGCCCGCCATCTCGCTGAGGTAGGTCGCGCTCGCGCCATATTCGCCGCCGACACTCAGCCCCTGCATCATCCGCGCGATCACCAGCAGCGCGGGCGCCCAGGCGCCGATCGACGCATAGGTCGGCGTCAGCGCGATCAGCAGCGAGCCGAGGCACATCAGGGTGACGCTGACCGAGAGACCGGCCTTGCGCCCATGCCGATCGGCATAGATGCCCATGATCCACGCGCCAATCGGCCGCATGACGAAGCCGACCGCGAAGATCGCCGCGGTGTTCAGGAGCTGCGCGGTCTGGTCGCCCTCGGGAAAGAAGACCGGCGCGAAATAGAGTGCGAAGGCGGCGTAGACATACCAGTCGTACCATTCGACCAGATTGCCCGCCGATCCGCCGATGATGGCACGGATGCGGTGCGGATTGGCGCGAACGACGTCGTTGCTCATGCCGCTAGCGTCCCACCGTGATCGTCTTGATCTGCAGCGTGAAATAGGGCTGTTCGCGCTGGCTGATCTCGATCCGCCGCGGCCAGACCATTCCCGCGACGTCGATGCGGCCCGAGAAGCGGAACCGCTGGTTCACCGGCTTCGGACTGCCTCCCGGATCGATCACCACGTTGCGCGCGCCGATCAGCCGCCCGCCGCGATCGAAGCGGAAGGTGGTGGAAGGAATGTCGGGCGCGGACCCGCCCAGCGTCACGCTCTCGCCCGCTCGCGTGGCGGAAAGCGGAATGGCCTGCTGCATCAGCGCGTAGATCGCGAATTGCTGCTTCTCGTGGCGCCACATCGGCTCGGGCATTTCGGTCCGCTCGCCGTTGACCTCAAGCCAGCCGCCCTTCTCGCCGACTACCAGCGAGCGGCGCCTCTCCGGCCCCTCGGTCAGCAGCCAGGTGTCCGACCGCGCCTCGCGGAACGGCGTCATCTTGGTCTCGACGCCGATCTCGACCGGGCCGGTGTTGGTGTGGACGATCGCCGTGCCGGTCCACGACAGCGGCTTCGGCTCCACAGCCTTGGGCGCCTCGGGCGCGGGCTTGCACGCGGCGAGCGCCGCCAGCGCGATCAGCGCCGCGATCCGCCTCACGCCTTGCGCGCCAGGCTGTGCCGCGCGCCGTAGCCGAAATAGAACAGGAAGCCGACGACATGCGCGAGGACGAAATAGAGCTGCGTCGACTGCGGCAGGCTGAGGAACAGGTAAAGGCAGCCGAGGATCGCAATCCCGCCGACGATCGGCGCCGCGGGCGTGCGGAAGGTACGCGGCGCATCCGGCGCGCGGCGGCGCATGATGAGCATGCAGAGTGCCACTGCGGCGAAGGCGGTGAGCGTTCCCGCATTGGCGAGCGCGGCCAGCTCGGCGAGCGGGATGAACCCGGCAAGCACTGCGACGATCGATGCGGTGAAGATGGTGATCCGCACCGGCGTGCCGCGCGACGACACTTTCGCCAGGCCCTCCGGCAGCAGCCGGTCGCGCGCCATGACGAAGAAGATGCGGCTCTGGCCGTAGAAGAAAGCGAGGATCACGGTCGGCAATGCCACCACGGCCGACACCGCGAGGAAGGTCGCCGCGCCGCCCTGCCCGATCTCGCGCAGGATCAGCGCCAGCGGCTCGGGGCTGTTGGCGAAGCGGGTGTAGGCGATCGCGCCGATCGCGCAGGCCGCGACGGCCATGTAGATGGCGATGCAGATGAACATCGATCCGACGATGCCGATCTTGAGATCGCGGGCGGGATTCTTGGTTTCCTCTGCCGCGGTCGCGATCGCGTCGAAGCCGTAGAAGGCGAAGAAGATGATCGCCGCCGCCGCCATCACGCCACGCTCGACGCCGTCCGGCCCCATATGCTTGGCGAAGCCGAACGGGCTGAACGGCTCGAAATTGGCGGCGTTGAAATAGGGCAGAGTGACCGCGACGAAGACGACCAGCGCAAGCACCTTCACCACCACCAGCGCCGCGTTCACCGTCGCGCTCTCGCGGGTGCCGACCATCAGCAGCCCCGCGACGACCGCGATGATGAAGATCGCCGGCAGGTTGATGATGCCGCCCAATTCCGGCCCCTGCATCAAGCTCATCGGCACGCCCAATGAGGCCTGCAGCAGCGGCGCGGCATAGCCCGACCAGCCGACCGCCACCGCGCTCACCACCAAACTATATTCGAGGATCAGGCTCCAGCCGATGATCCAGGCGAACAGCTCGCCGATCACGACGTAGGAATAGGTGTAAGCGCTGCCCGACTGCGGGATCATCGTCGCCATCTCGGCATAAGCGAGCGCGGCGGCGGCGCAGATCACGCCGGCGATCACGAAGGAGACGATCACCGCAGGCCCGGCCTTGTCAGCGCCGACACCGATCAGCGTCAGGATGCCGGTGCCGACGATCGCGCCGACGCCCAATGCGATGAGATGCGGCCAGGATAGAGTCGGCGTAAGCCTGTGCTCGGGTGCTACTTCCTCCGCGATCATCGGCTTGCGCGCGTTCCAGCCTGCCATCCGCCCCTCCTGTTCGATGCGGCGCGCACCATGACGAGGAATGCCCGCGGCGTCCATGCCCCCCAACCCGGCGAAGCGGCTAGCGGTAGGTGACGACTTTCACGCGCTGCCCCGGCTCCAGCGTCGCGCCGGCGTCCAGCGCGTTGAGCATCAGGAAGCGGTCTGCGGGCCGCTCGGCTGCCATCCGTCCGGCGAGGCTCTGGACCGTATCGCCTGGACCGGCGCGGACGATGCGGATTTGGCGCGGGCGGAGCTGCGCCGCTTCCTCCGCCGACAGCAGCCGGAACGATCCGAATAAGGCATCGAGCGCCGCGCTGCCCGCTTCCGATGCGACCAGGAAATGATAGGCGCCGCCGTCCCCCGCATCATAGGCCGCGACGGTCAGCTCGGCATTGCCCTGCGGCGTCGAGACGCGGAGCGGCAGCAGCACCGCCGAGAGGCCGTTGATCCGCGTCCGCCGCACCGGCCCGGCCTCCGCCGCCATGCCGCCGAGCGCGCCGCGCGCCAGCGCCTCGGCATAGGCTTCGAGGCCGCCGGGCGGCATCCGTCCGCCGGCGAACTCGCCGCGCAGACCGCCCGGCCCCTCGATCATTATCGCCTGCGGGCTGTTGGTGAGCGTGAAACCCGGCGGCGCCTCGAACGCGATGCGCATCACGGGGTGGAGGAAACGCCGGCCGATCACGAAGCCCTGCTGCGGGTCGTCGCCGTAGAGCATCCCGTCGAGCTCGGTCAGGAACGGCTCGACCTTTTCCGGCAGCGCATTGTCGGCAAGGCCGGTCGCCTTGGCCGTGGCGGAGGCGCGCTGAATGCGGTTCTCGGTCAGCGGGTGCGTCATCGTCCATTCGGGCATGCGCCGCGCGGCATTCTCGTCCGCCCCCGCGGCGGCGAACTTCTCCTGCCGGGTGAGCGCGCGCAGCATGTCCGCCGCCTCGTAGGGGTCGTAGCCCGCCGCTTTCATGTAACGGATACCGAGATCGTCCGATTCATATTCCTGGGTGCGCGAGTAGCGGAGCGTGAAGAACTCCGCAGCCTGGCCGGCGATGCGGGTCAGCGCCTCGCTGTCGGTGATGAGGCCCACCGCGATCACGCCGAGCTGGCGGAGCAGCGACCGGTTCTGCTGCCGCGCCGAATGGTCGGCGACGATATGGCCGAGCTCGTGCCCCAGCACCGACGCCAGCTCGGCCTCCGAATTGACGAGGCCGACCAGTCCGCGTGTGACGTAAATGTAGCAGCCCGGCACTGCGAAGGCGTTGACGACATCGCTGTTGACCAGCGTAAAGGTGCATTGCCCCGGCAGCCCTGCCGCATCGGCGATGCGCTCGCCGACGCGCGTGACATAAGCGGCCTCCGCCCCATCATAGGCACCGCCGAATTCGGCGAGAAGCTGCGGATGCGCCTCCGCCCCCTGCGCCCGCGCGCCCTCGCTGATCGAGGGCTGATAATCGGGGGTCTGCTGGGAGCCGCAAGACGCGGCGAACAGGGCGGCAAGCAACGCGGCAGGGATACGCATGGCGCTGCTACGCATGATCACGGTGTTGGTTGCGCGAGGACGTCTTCCCCTCCCTGCAAAGGGAGGGGCTAGGGGTGGGTCCGGCGTTCTTGCGGGCTCGATGCCCGTGAGAACGCCCCCGGAGGTCCGAGAGTGCTCGCTATCGCTCGCGACCCACCCCCTAACCCCTCCCTTGCAGGGAGGGGAGAAAACTCACCCCGCCTTTCGTTCCGCAACCCACGCAGCCACATTCTTCTCGAGGATATCGAGCGGCACCGGTCCGGGCAGCAGCACGGCGTCGTGGAAAGCCTTGATGTCGAAGCGGTCGCCCAGTTCCTTCCGGGCATTCTCGCGCAACTCCATGATCTTGAGCTTGCCGATCATGTAGGCGGTCGCCTGACCGGGATAGACGATGTAGCGCTCGATCCCTTTCTCGATGTCGCCGTCGGGGTTGGGCGTATTGTCCTTCAGCCACTGGATTGCCTCCTCGCGGCTCCAGCGCTTCGAGTGCAGCCCGGTGTCGACCACCAGTCGCCCGGCGCGCCACAGCTCCATGCCCAGCCGGCCGAAGTCCGAATAGGGATCGGTGTAGAAGCCCATGTCCTTGGCCAGCTCCTCCGAGTAGAGGCCCCAGCCTTCCGAATAGACGGTCGCGCCGCCGAAGCGGCGGAACGGCGGCACCTTGTCGCCAAGCTCGGTCTGCACCGATCGCTGGAGGTGATGCCCCGGTACGCCCTCGTGATAGGCGAGCGCCTCAAGCTCGGTCTTGGGCATGTCCTTGAGGTTGTAGAGATTGACGTAATAGGTGCCCGGCCGCGACCCGTCCGGCGCCGGCGAGTTGTAGAAGGCCTTGCCCGCCGATTTCTCGCGGAACGCCTCCACCGGCTTCACCACCAGCTCGGACTTCGGCAGCGTGTTGAAATAGTTCGGAAGCGCCGCCTCCATGCGGGTCAGCGCCTTGTCGACTTCCGCCAGATAGGCCTCGCGCGTCGTGTGATAGTAGCGCGGGTCGGTGCGGACGTGCTCGAAGAATGCCTTGAGATCGCCCTTGAAGCCGACCTGCTTCATGATCGCACGCATCTCGTCATGGATGCGCTTGGTCTCCTTGAGGCCGATGTCGTGGATCTGCTCGGCGGTGTAATCGGTGGTCGTGTAAAAGCCGAGCCGCTCGTTGTAATAATCGGCGCCGTTGGCGAAGCGCCACACGCCGTCGTCGGTCGGCGCGATCGCCTGCTGGCGCTCCATCTCGGCGACGATCCGGCCGTAGGCGGGCTTCACCTTCTCGACGAGCGCCTTGGCGCCAGCATCGATGATCCGCGTCTTCTCCGCCGCCGGAATGTCGAGCGCGTTCACCTTCTTCTTGAGGTCTTCGTAGAGCGCCGAATCCTTGCCACTCTGATCGAAGGGCGCGCCGGTGACGACATTCTTCGCGTCGCTGATGACATAAGGATAGACCCACTTTGGCGGCATCACCCCAGCATCCGCGCGCGCCTTCGCCTCGGCCAGCGACTGATCGATCGCGACATCCATCGTCGCCAGCCGGCTGACATAGGCTTCCGCCGTCGCCTGGTCCTTCACGCGGTGGATGTTGATGAGGAAGGCAGGCAGGCCAGACTGCACGCCATTCATCTGGTCGAAGATGTAGCCGTTCTTGCGGAAGCGGAACGCGCCGGACGAGCGCTGGACCATATTCTCGAACAAGTCGTAGGAAAGCTGATCTTGCGGCGAGAGCGAAGCGCGCGGGAATTTCGCCTTGAGATCGGCCAGCGTGCGCTCGGCGAGCTGCTGGCGCTGGACGTCGGCGGCGTCCGACTGATCGCCCCACTTGCCGTAATCCGCATCGATGATCGCGCGATAGGCCTTGGCGCGCGGCGACAGCGCCAGCGACGCCTTGTCATAGGCTTCGAAGAAAGCGGCGAGCTCGGCATTGGCGGGCCGCTGGGCGGTCGCGCTTGCAGCGGGCGCGGCGTTCTGGGCCACGGCGGCGGGAGCGGCGAGCGCAATCAGCGCGGCGGACAGCATCAGGCGGGTCATGGGGGCGGGTGATCCTCTCTTGGACGGTCGTATCCGGTATACCGTAGCGTCCGAGGAGGCGCTTTGACCAGTGCGGGAACCACTGCCATAGCGCCGCCATGACCCTCTATCGCGCGCTCACCCCCCTACTCTTCCGGCTCGACGGCGAGCGCGCGCACCGCCTGACGATCGCCGCGCTGAAGGCCACGCCGCTCCCCGCGCGCGCCGCTCCGCGCCTGCCCCTCCGCGTCGCGGGCCTCGACTTTCCTAACCCGGTCGGGCTTGCCGCCGGGTTCGACAAGGATGCCGAGGTGCCCGCCGAAATGCTCGCGCTTGGCTTCGGCTTCGTCGAGGTCGGGACGCTCACCCCGCTGCCGCAGGCGGGCAATCCGAAGCCGCGGCTGTTCCGGCTGGCGGAGGACCGCGCGGTGATCAACCGGATGGGCTTCAACAATGGCGGCCAGGCTGCGGCGCACGCGCGGCTCGCGCGGCGCGGCGCTGGGATCGTCGGCGTCAACATTGGCGCCAACAAGGACAGCGCCGACCGCATCGCCGACTACGCCAAAGGCGCGGCGGCGATGAAGGACGTTGCCGATTATCTTACCGTCAACATCTCCTCGCCCAACACGCCGGGCCTTCGCGCGCTGCAGGACAAGGGGGCGCTCGACGAACTGCTCGCGGCGGTGATGGCGGCGCGCGAGGCCGCCGGGCCGCCGGTGTTCCTCAAGGTCGCGCCCGATCTCGAAAGCGCCGACGTCGACGACATCGCAGCGGTCGCCATCGCGCGCGGGCTCGATGCGCTCATCGTCTCCAACACCACCATCGCCCGCCCGCCGCTCCGTTCGCGTTACGCGAGCGAGGCAGGCGGCTTGTCGGGCGCACCGCTCAAAGGCCCCGCGCTCGACAAGCTCAAGGCGTTCCGCAGCGCTACCGGCGGCGCGCTGCCGCTGATCGCCGCAGGCGGGATCGAGAGCGGCGCCGATGCCTATGCCCGCATCCGCGCCGGCGCGAGCCTCGTCCAGCTCTACTCCGCGCTGGTCTACGAAGGCCCCACCCTCGCCCGCCGCATCGTCGCCGAACTCGCCGCGCTACTGAGGCGCGACGGCTTCGCCAGCGTCGCAGAAGCGGTGGGCTGACCGTCCTGTTCCCCGGTTAACGCCGGGGCCCAGCTCACAGCGCATAGCCTCCTTCAATCCCCCGCTTCCCAAGCGCGGCAAAAGCGTTACGGTCGCCGCCATGTTGCGCCGGATTCTGCCCGCCTTCGCCGCTGCCGCGCTGATGCTCGGCGGATGCGCGTCCCCCGCCGTTTCCGAAGCCCGGCCCGCCGCGACCGCAAGTGCCAAGGGGATGGTCTCCGCTGCCGATCCACGCGCCGCGGCGGCAGGGGCCGAGATTCTGCGCAAGGGTGGTAGCGCGGCCGATGCCGCCATCGCCACCGCGATCGCGCTCACCGTCGTCGAGCCGCAATCCTCGGGCATCGGCGGCGGCGGCTTCCTCGTCTATCACGACGCCAGGGCGGGCGGCCTTTCCACCTATGACGGGCGCGAGACCGCGCCCGCCGCCGCGACGCCGCAATTGTTCCTCGATGCCGCGGGCAAGCCGATGCCGTTCCGCGAGGCGGTGCCCGGCGGTAAGAGCGTCGGCGTCCCCGGCAATTTCCGCATGTTCGCGCTGGCGCACGAGCAGCACGGCCGCCTCCCCTGGGCGGCGCTGTTCGAGCCCGCGATCCGTCTCGCCCGCGACGGTTTCGACGTCACACCGCGGATGCGCGAGATGATCGCATCGCGCACCGATCATGTCGGCATGACGCGCGGCGGGCGCGACCAGTTGCTCGATGCATCCGGCGCGGCGAAGGCGGTCGGCACCCGCATCCGCAATCCTGACCTCGCCGCCTTGCTCGAGAGCGTCGCGAAGCGCGGCCCCGACTATTTCTACACCGGCGCCCCTGCTGAGGCGCTGGTCCGCACCGTCACCACCGCCGCCAAGAACCCGTCGGCGATGACGATGGGCGACATGGCGAGCTACGACGCCAAGGAGCGCGACGTGCTGTGCGGCACGTATCGCGGCTATCGCATCTGCGGCATGGGACCGCCCTCGTCCGGCGCGACCACCGTCTTCGCGATCCTGAAGCAGCTCGAGCGGTTCGACCTGAAGGCGCTCGGCAAGGACAGTCCCGAGGCCTGGCACCTCATCGCCGAATCCATGCGTCTCGCTTATGCCGATCGCGAGGCCTATCTCGGCGATCCCGATTTCGTCCGGGTGCCGGTCGCGGGGCTGATGGACCCGGCGTACCTCGCCGGCCGCTCCGCCTTGATTTCCGCCGACAAGGCGATGGCGGAGGCGCGCGCGGGCACCCCCGCCGGGGCGCCGCGCGTCGGGGTCACCGCGAGCACGCCGGAGGCCGGCACCTCGCACCTCGCCGCAGTCGACCGCGACGGCAATGTCGCCTCGCTCACCTCGACGATCGAAAGCCCGTTCGGATCGGGGCTGACCGTCAACGGCTATTTCCTCAACAACGAGCTCACCGATTTCAACTTCGTGCCCGACAAGGGCGGCGCCCCCTCGGCCAACCGCGTCGAGGGCGGCAAGCGGCCGCGCAGCTCGATGTCGCCGAGCATCGTCTACGCGCCCGACGGCAGCGTACGGCTCGCGGTCGGCGCGGCGGGCGGCGTCACCATCATCGCGCAGGTCGCCAAGGCGATCATCGGCGTGATCGACTGGGATCTCTCCGCGCAGGAGGCGCTCGCGCTTCCGCAGATCGTGGCGATGGGCAACAATGTCCGTGTCGAGCGCGGCACCCCGCTGGAAGCGATGATCCCGGCGCTCAAGGCCAAGGGCCAGAATGCCGTCGCGGCAGCGCCCGGGTTCAAGGCCAATGCGATCGAATGGAAGGGCGGCCGCTGGGTCGGCGCCGCCGATCCGCGCAGCGAGGGCGCTGCGGTCAGCGAATGATCAAGGGAGCACCGACGCGGGCAAACCGCGCGGCACGGGAGGATTGATGCGCCAGCTCGAACATTTCCCCAACCTCGTCACCATGTTTTTCACGCGCGCCGCGGAGAAGGGCGACGCGCCGTTTCTCTGGGCGAAGCATGAAGGCACCTGGGCATCGATAAGCTGGCGCGAGGCGGCGGAGACGGTCTCGCGCCTCGCCGCCGGGCTGCGGCGGATCGGCCTCAACCCCGGCGACATGGTGATGCTGGTGTCCGAAAACCGGCCCGAATGGTGCATCGCCGATCTTGCGATCATGGCGGCCGGCTGCATCACCGTGCCCACCTACATCACCAACACCGAGCGCGACCATCAGCATATCCTAGACGACAGCGGCGCGCGCGCGGTGATCGTCTCGACCAACAAGCTCGCGCGCACCCTCCTCCCCGCCGCGCTCCGCGCCCATGCCTGCGAGCATGTCGTGTCGATCGAGCCGATCCCCTCGGGCCAGGCGTCGACCCTCGCCATCCATCGCTGGGACGATGTGATCGGCGGCGAAAGCGCCGACGTCGCCGGCTGCGCCGCGGGCGCTAATTTCGAGCGGACCGATCTCGCCTGCCTCATCTACACCAGCGGCACCGGCGGCGCGCCGCGCGGCGTGATGCAGAGCCACGGCGCGGTCCTCCACAATGTCGAGGGCTGCACCAATGTGATCTCCGAGGATTTCGGCTGGCACGACGAGGTCTTCCTGTCCTTCCTCCCCGCCAGCCACGCCTATGAGCACTCCGGCGGGCAGATGTTCCCGATCGGGCTCGGCGGGCAGATCTATTATTCGGAAGGGCTGGAGAAGCTCGCGTCCAATATTGAGGAGGTGCGGCCCACCATCATGGTCGTCGTGCCGCGACTGTTCGAGGTGCTGCGCCAGCGCATCCTCAAGACGGTGGAGAAGCAGGGCAAGGTCTCCAACTATCTGATGCGCCGCGCGCTTTCGATCGGCGCCAAGGAATATGGCGGCGGCGTGCCGCTCTACGACCGGCCGATGGACCTCTTCCTCTCGCGCACGCTCCGCCCCAAGATCGCGAAGAAGTTCGGCGGTCGGATCAAGGCGATGGTCTCGGGCGGCGCGCCGCTCAATCCGGAGGTCGGCATTTTCTTCCACTCGCTCGGCCTCACCCTGCTCCAGGGCTACGGCCAGACCGAGGCGGGGCCGGTGATAAGCTGCAACCGCCCGTCGGCGGGCCTCAAGATGGATACCGTCGGCCCGCCGCTCAAGAATACCGAGGTGCGCATCGCCGAGGACGGCGAGATCCTGGTCCGCGGCGAGCTCGTGATGCAGGGCTATTGGCGCAACCAGGCGGAAACTGCGCGCGCCTTGCAGGACGGCTGGCTCCACACCGGCGACGTCGGCCATATCGACGAGAAGGGCCGCATCGTCATCACCGATCGCAAGAAGGATCTGATCGTCAACGACAAGGGCGACAATGTCGCGCCGCAGAAGGTGGAGGGCATGCTCACTCTCCGCCCCGAGATCGTCCAGGCGATGGTGGTGGGCGACAAGCGGCCCTATGTCGTCGGCCTCATCGTCCCCGATCCTGAATGGACCGCGGAGTGGGCGAAGGAGCACGGCAAGCGCAACGATCCCGCGGCGCTGCGCGAGGATGCCGCCTATGTCCGCGCGCTGGGCAATGCGGTCGACCGGGTCAACGCCGAGCTGTCGGTGATCGAAAAAGTCCGCCGCTTCATTCTCGCCGACGAGCCGTTCACGGTGGAGAACGAGCAACTCACCCCCTCGATCAAGGTCCGCCGCCACGTCCTGAAACAGGCCTACGGCGAGCGGCTCGACGCGCTCTACAAGCGCTGACCCTGTCGTCATTGCGAGCGCAGCGAAGCAATCCAGCGGCGTCTGGATTGCCGCAGCGCTCCGCGCCTCGCGATGACGGTCGTTCCCCGGCGAAAGCCGGGGTCCAGTCGCTAGCCTCTGTTGCTGGGCCCCGGCTTTCGCCGGGGAACAGGCTCAGCCACCCCGCCGGTAAGGCACGAACTCACCCAGCGGGCAGCCGGCATATTCGATGCCGCTCACCGGATCGAACGCCACCGCGATGTCGCCCGAGCACAGGTTGGTGCTCACCGTCCGCGTCTTGATCGCGCGGCCGAATTCCAGCGAGGGACAGCCGCCCGAGGGGCGGTTGACATATTTGGTGCTGCCCGGCCCGTCGAACACGATCACCTGACCGCCGAACGTCTTGCTGGCGCCGAGATCGAGCTGGCGCACGCAGCTCTGCGGCTGGCCCGGCGTGCGGCCGGCGAGCGCGCGCTCCAGCCCGGCCTGGTCCTTTTCCGATAGCGCCGGTGCGGCCCGATCCGGATTGGCCGAGGCGGTCATCGAGCAGGCGGCGAGCAGCACGGCGGATGCGCTAAGGATCATCTTCATCGTCATTCTCCAGTCCCCGCTCAACGCGTCAGCCGCGGAAACTGTCCTTGGCGGCGCGCAGCGCAGCTAGCGCCTCCGCCGATGACGCGCGCATGAACGGGTTGGTCGCGCGCTCGGCGCCGATCGTCGTCGGCACCGTCGCCTCGTCCGCCGCACGCGCCGCCTCGACTGTCTCCATCCGCTTCACGAGAGCCGCATTGTCCGGATCTACGCTGAGCGCGAAGCGGCCGTTGGAGAGCGTATATTCGTGCGCGCAATAGACCGCCGTCTCTTCCGGCAGCGCGGCCAGCCGTTGCATGTTGGCGAACATCTGCGCTGCATCGCCCTCGAACAGCCGCCCGCAGCCCATCGCGAACAATGTGTCGCCGACGAACGCCACCTTCGCGTCCGGCAGGTGGATGCTGATGTGCCCCGCAGTATGCGCCGGCGTTTCCAGCACCACGCCTTCGATGGTGCCGATCGTCACGCGATCGCCCTCCGCCACCTGCCGGTCGAGCGTCGGTATCTTCGCCGCCTCCGCCGCCGGGCCGGTGATCGTCGCGCCGGTCGCCGCCTTCACCGCCGTATTGCCGCCGGTGTGATCGGGGTGCCAATGCGTGTTCCAAATCTGGCTGATCGTCCAGCCGCGCTTCTCCGCCTCGGCGAGCACCGGCTCGGCTTCGGCAGGATCGACCACCACAGTCTCGCCGGAGACGGGTTCGTGAACCAGCCAGATGTAATTGTCGCTGAGCGCTGGGATGCGGACGATATCGAGCATGACGCTATCTTAGCGCCGCGCGACGCAAAAGTCGCGCTCTCCGACGGCTGCGCTTCACGCCGGTCGGCGGCTGACACGCATCACGCGAAAAGGAAAATGGTCGGGGAGAGAGGATTCGAACCTCCGGCCCCTGCCTCCCGAAGACAGTGCTCTACCAGGCTGAGCTACTCCCCGACCCGTGTCCGGCCACGAGGGCCGAGCGGGAGACAGGGGTGCGCCTATAGGCATGGCTCCGGCGGAGCGCAAGCGTCGTCGCACAGGCGATTTCATGCCGCGAGCAGAGTGCGGCGCGGGCGCCTCAATGCGCGGCGTCGAGCATGTCGGCGACCGCCACGAACTTCTCGCGCGGGGCGCCGTCACGCGCCTGCGCCACCTCCGCCGCCTCGATCTTCTGCCAATCGCGG
The DNA here is from genome assembly GCF_900177405.1 of Allosphingosinicella indica. NCBI lineage: Bacteria > Pseudomonadati > Pseudomonadota > Alphaproteobacteria > Sphingomonadales > Sphingomicrobiaceae > Allosphingosinicella > Allosphingosinicella indica. The sequence continues at coordinate 694,599 of NZ_LT840185.1, forward strand.
AAGGTGACGATTTCGGCGCCGCGCGTCGCCAGCAGCGCGTCGAGCCCGGCACGGCCCGCCTTGCCGCTGTCGCCACCGCTCTCGCCCCCCCCCAAATCCGCCGCGATCCGCTCGGCGACTTCATAGCCGTCCGGCCGGTTGGTGCCGATCGTCCCCGTCGGCCCGCGCCGCGCCCAGCCGACGCAATAGAGCCCGCCCCCGATCACCCCGTCCGTATTGGCGAAATGGCCGAGCGCCTCATCATAGGCGACGCCCTCGATCGGCGGGGTGCGATAGCCGATGCAGGTGACGACCATCGCCGCGGGCACCGCATAGGTCTCGCCCGTCGCCACCGCGCGTCCATCGGGGTCGATCCGGCTGCGCTCGACGATCACCCGCTCTACGCGGCCCTCGCCTTCGATCGCCACCGGCATGGCGAAGAAATCGAAATGGATCGTCTTGTGCTTTTCGGTCGCGGTCGCGGCGAAGTCACGAAGGTGCGTCACCGATTTGCGCAGCCCCGGCTCTAGCGCCGCATCGGCGTCCACCGGCGGCAGGTCTTCCGCATCGACGCGTGGGGCCGCGGCTTCGAGATGGCCCAGCTCGCCCAACTCCTTGGGCGTCATCGCGATCTGGTGCGGCCCGCGGCGGCCCAGGATGGTGATGTCGCGGATGCGGCTGTTGCCGAGCGCTTCGAAGGCGTGCGCGACGATGTCCGATCCGACGAACTCTGCCGGCGTCTTGGAAAGGATGCGCGCGACGTCGAGCGCGACATTGCCGTTGCCGATCACTGCCGCGGACGCGCCGTCCAGTGGCGGATCGAGATCGGCGAATTCGGGATGGCCGTTGTACCAGCCGACGAAAGCCGCCGATCCGATGACGCCGGGCAGTTCCGCCCCCGGAATGTCGAGCGGCCGGTCGTTGGGTGCGCCGGTCGCCAGAATCACCGCATCGTAGAGACCCGTGAGCTCGTCGATCCGGACATGCTCGCCGACAGTGATGTTACCGACGAAGCGGACGCCGTCGCTCAGCGCCACCTTTTCGTAGCGCTTGGCCACCGCCTTGATCGACTGGTGATCGGGCGCGACGCCGAAGCGGATGAGGCCGTAGGGCACGGGCAGGCGGTCGATGATGTCGATCCGCACCGCGCCGCCGAACTGCTTCTGCAGCGCCTCCGCGCTGTAATAGCCGGCGGGCCCTGACCCCACGATCGCGACATGCCTCATCGCCCGCTCCTCCTGCCGATGCGATGCTAGCGGCAGGGCCGGGCTACGCAAGTGCGCTCGCCGTCCGTGGCGGGCGGCCGGACTACTTGGGCTTGCTCTTGTCCTCGAGCAGATCGCCGCCGCGCTTGGCAAGCGCGCGTTCGATGACGGGGCCGAACATCGCGAGCATCGCGGGCAGCATCACCTCGAGCCGCACCTTGCGCTCCTCGACATCGATATGGCCGCTGACCGCCTGGCCCATCGCGCGGATGTCGAGGAACATGCGGTCGCCTTCCCAGCGCGACTGCACGTCGGCAGCGCCGCCGGGGATATGATCCTTGAGCTGGCCGATGCCGCTCTGCATCCGCCGCTTCGCCTCCTCGGCGCCGAGCGTGTGGGGAAGATTGATAACGATGGGCTTCTGCATGGCGCAGATGTAGCGCGCCGCCGGAGCCGCGCAAGGCGGCTATTGCTCGGGCGGCGGCGGCGCGTTGGGGATGCGGTCGGGAAAGGCGGTCGCGGTGGGATCGGGCGTCGCGGGCGGCACCGCGCGGATCGCCCAATAAGCAAGGCCGGCGACGAGCAGCAGCAGCGCCAGCATAAAGAGAATGTTGCTCGTAGGGCGCTTCTGCGGCGGCGGGGCTGGCTCTTCGATCGGCACAGGCAGACCTCCTTTCCCCAGTCAACCGATGCGTTGCCGTCACGGTTCCGTCCCGCCTGCGGGAAATACCGCCGCGATATACTGCTTCTTAAGGCTAAGCCTTTAGCGAGCGCCTGATGGGGATTTCATCTGAAAGCGGCTTCACGGCCGATGCGCACGAAGCAACGGACGAAAAAGTCCTCCGCGCGCATGTCGACAGCCTGTTCCGTCAGCCGGCGACGCTGATCCCGGGCGGCGAGTTCACCGGCGCGGCCGCGGCCTGCTTTGCGGGCATGATTGCGGGCAGCACCGCCTTGCTGCTGTGCGGTGCGCTGATCTTGGTGTCAGGCGCGATCCGCTGGGGCGTGCAAATCTATTATCAGCGCCAGGAGGCGCCGCTCGCCAGCGAGGCCGATGTCGCAAGCTGGATGCGCGCCTACAGCATCCTTTCCTGGACCTCGTCCGGCATGGTCGGCCTGTTCGGCTGGCTGGGCACGCTGACCGACATCACCGGTGTCCAGCTGCTCGCTGCCTGCGTGGTGCTCGCGGCGACGGCCACCACCGGCCGGTCGGGTGCCGAGCCGCGCCTCGTCCTTGGCCAGTGCGCGTTGCTGCTCTTCCCGCTCGCCGCCGCATGGCTGGTAATGCAGGACACGGTGTTCGCTGTCCTCGCGCTGCTCGCCATCGCCTATTTCGCGCTGCAGTTCCGCATCGCGCGCAGCATCCACGATCTGACCTTCGGCTCGCTCGCCGCCGCCGCGCGCACCACCGCGCTCGTCGAGCGGCTGGAGCAGAAGAACAATCAGCTCGAGGAGCAGGACGCGCTGCTTCGCGCCCAGACGCTCCGCTTCGATGCCGCGCTCAGCAACATGGCGCAGGGCCTCGCCATGTTCGATGCGGATCTGCGCATGCTCGTTTGCAACAAGCGCTACATTGAGGTCTATGGCTTCGATCCCGACGTCATCAAACCGGGGGTGACGCTGCGCGACATCACCGAGCATTTCATCAATCGCGGCAATTCCAACGCAGACCCCGAAGTCTATTACGAGCGCCAGCGGATGCAGCTCACCCGCAACGAGCCGCTCGTCTTCTCGCGCCAGCTCGGCGATGGGCGGACGATCGAGGTCAATTACCGCCCCATGCAGGGCGGCGGCTATGTCGTCACTACCGAGGACGTCACCGTCCAGCGGCAGGCGAACGACCGTATCGCGCATATGGCGAGCCATGATCCGCTCACCGATCTCATCAACCGCGCGGAGCTGCCGCAGCGGCTCGGCAAGGCGCTGAGCGATGCGGAAAGCAGCGGCGGCGAGCTCGCCGTCCTCTGCCTCGATCTCGATCGCTTCAAGGGCGTCAACGATTCGCTCGGCCATCCGACCGGCGATGCGCTGCTCCAGGCGGTCGCCGGGCGTCTGCGCAAGCTCGTCCGCCCGCGCGACACCGTGGCGCGGCTCGGCGGCGACGAGTTCGTCTGCATCGTCGGCGGGCTTGAGACACGCGACAATGTCGCCAAGCTCGCCGCTCGCGTGATCGAGGCGCTGACCCGCCCGTTCGAGGTCAACGGCCACAACGTCCAGATCGGCTGCAGCATCGGTGTCGCGATGGCGCCGCATGACGGGCTCGATCCCGATCAGTTGCTCCGCCACGCCGACGTCGCGCTTTATCGCGCGAAGAGCGAGGGCCGCGGCCGCTTCGTCTTCTTCGGCCCCGACATGGAGCGCGTCATGCGCGAGCGGCGCGAGCTGGAGGCGGATTTGCGCGCTGGCGTCGGCCGCGGCGAGTTCGAGCTTCACTATCAGCCGCTGGTCAAAGTCGGCACCCGCGAGGTCGTCGGCTGCGAGGCGCTGATGCGCTGGGCGCACCCGACGCGCGGGCTGATGATGCCGCAGGACTTCATCCCGCTCGCCGAGGAATGCGGGCTGATCGGCCCGCTGGGCGATTGGGCGATTCGCCACGCGTGCAACGTCGCGACGCAATGGCCCGATCACATCAAGATCGCGGTCAACGTCTCGCCGCTCCAGTTCCGCAGCGATGCGCTGCTCCACACCGTCGTCTCCGCGCTCGCCCAGTCCGGGCTCGATCCGGTGCGGCTGGAGCTCGAGATCACCGAGGCGGTGCTGCTCCGGGACAGCGAGGAGACCCTCGCTACGCTCAACAAGCTGCGCGATCTCGGCGTGCGCATCGTCATGGACGATTTCGGCACCGGCTATTCGTCGCTCAGCTACCTGCGCGTCTTCCCCTTCGACAAGATCAAGATCGACCGCTCCTTCGTCCGCGACGACGCCGGCCGCGGCGATTGCCATGCGATCATCGAGGCAGTCACCAACCTCGCCACCGGGCTCGGCATGACCACCACGGTCGAGGGCATCGAGAGCGAGGAGCAGATGAGCGCGGTGCTCGACCGCGGCTGCACCGAAGCGCAAGGCTATCTCTTCAGCCACCCCCTCCCCATCGAGGAACTCCGCGGCGTCCTGGGCCAAAGCGACCGGCGAGCGGCGTAATCGCAACCAAGGGTTTGGGCTGCCCGGTCGCGTTCACTTCGAATATTTCCGCACGCGATGTGGTGGATTCGGCATTATGGCTTAGCGATTGGGTTCGCTTCGCTCTTTCCGGCGGGTCTCATCGCCATAGCGCTGTTGATGCCCGCGCCGTCGGGGCCGAGATCATATGAGGTGGGAACGGTAACTCGCTTCGGTCTGTCGGAATCGAAGTTTACGCACTGGCCTATCGTGACCGTTCGTTTGAAAGACGGCAGAACCGTTCAATTCACCTCTAATGAGCGAGAAATCGCCAACTGTCGGGTCGGCAGTAAGATTCTGCTGGTGCGCAGAGGCGCCGGAATCTCCATCGCGACGCCCGGATGCTCCAAGCCCTGATCACCCCTCATGTCATCCCCGCGAAAGCGGGGATCCAGGCGGCGGTGAAGCCGGGTTCCCGCTTTCGCGGGAATGAAACGAGAGGAGCGCGTGACGGAACTCCACCGGCGCCCGCCGCATTGATCGATCCAAACGCAATCGAAGGATCGAAACCCATGCTCAAGCTCGCTTTCATCTCCGCGCTCATCGCGCTCGTCGCTGCGGTGCTCGGCTTTTCAGGCGCGGCGGGGACGTTCGCCAATATCGCGATCTTCCTCTTCGTCGCCGCGCTGGTCGTCTTCGCCGTCTTCCTGGTGCTCGGCATCATGGGCGCCAAGAAGCTGGCGCGATAGCCACGCCGAGGCCTCGCCGCGCGTCCGCTTAAGGCGCGATGGCGAGGCCGTCGCCGTTCTTCCCCGCCGGCAGCCGCCCGATGAGCTTGCCGGTGAAGAGATCAATCTCCGCGATCCGGTCGATCCCCGTCTCCGCCACATAAAGCCGCGATCCGTCCGCATTGAGTAGGATTGTCACCTGCCCGGCACCCTGCTGGCCGCTGAGCGTGATCGTCCGCGTCACCTTGCGGCTGGCGACGTCGATCAGGCTCAAATCCCCGCCGCCGAGGTTCGAAGTGATCGCCGTCCGCCCGTCGGGGGTGACGACGATGCGGATCGGATTCTTGCCCACCGCCACTTCGCCCACCGGCTTCAGCGACTTCGTATCGAACACCCGCACGACATCGCCCTGCCGGTCCGCGACCCAGAGCTGGCCGCCGTCCGGCGTCAGCGCCAGGCCTTCCGGCTCCTTGCCCGCGGGAAGATCGGCGATCTTCCTGCCCGCCTTCAGATCGATCACGCTCGCGCTGCCGGATTGCATGTTGGCGACATAGGCACGCGCTGCATCGGGCGAGACCGCAACCATGTGCGAGGCCTTTTGCCCGGTCGGGATCGCGGTCACCGTCTTGAGGTCGGCGCCGACCACCACGATCGTGTCGCTCTTCTCGGTGGTGGCAACGATGCGGCCGTCCTTCAGCCAGACGATGCCGTGCGGTGCCTGGTTCGCGCCGAGGTCGATCGTGCCCGTCTTCTCGCGGCTGGCGATGTCGAACAGGTCGATGCTGTTGCCGCCATAAGCGACGAGCGCGGCGCGCTTGCCGTCGGGCGATATGGCGATTTCGTGCGGGTTCTTGCCGGTGTCGCGCCGCGCCACCTCGCGGCCGGTCGCGAGATCGACGAAGCTGATGCTGTCCTCGCCCTTGTTGCCGATCAGCAGCGTCCCCGCCGATCCGTCGGGCAGCGGCGGCGCGGCGGCCAGCAACAGGGCGGCGATGGCGGAAACGGGCATCTGTCTCTCCCCTTATATCTCTTGGTGCCAGCCTAGCGCGAAGCGGCGCAGGGGTTCAACGGCGGCGCACGCGACCCTATCTTCTCCCGATGCGCCTCCCCCGGCTTCTCCCAGCGCTCACCGCGCTGTCGCTCCTCGCTGCGCCCGTCGCGGCGGCGGAGAGCGTCGCCGACGGGCAGGGCGAGGCCGACTATCATGCCTGGCTGGCGCGCAGCCCCGATGCGCGCGCCAAGGTGATCGCCTTTCGCACGCATCTGGAGGCGCAGGCGGTGGCCGACGTGCTGCCCACCTGGCAGCTCGTCCGCACCGCGAGCATGTGGCGGGAGTGCGGCGGCCCGCGCTTCGAGGTCGCGCCCTTCACCGAATGGGCGCATGTCGTGAAGACGTTGAAGTTCGTGCGCAACCATGTCGCGCCGGTGATCGGCCCGGTCGAGGCGGTCTCCGGCTATCGCAACGAGGGGCTCAACCAATGCTCGGGCGGCGCGAAGGAAAGCGCGCACCGCCACTTCTTCGCGATCGACATGGTGCCCATTCAGGCGATCACGCGCGAGGCGATGATCCGCAGCCTCTGCGCCATCCACCGCTGGCGGGGCGAAGGCTATGACATCGGCCTCGGCTTCTATTCGGGCACCCGCTTCCACGTCGATTCCAAACGCTTCCGCAAATGGGGGCCCGACGGCACCGGTGCGACCTCGCCGTGCAACGCGGCGTAGCGGGGGAGGCCGTGTTTCTCCCCCGTCTCCGTCATGCTGAACTCGTTTCAGCATCCATGCCGATGACGATCGCGACCGTCTCCGCCATGGACCCTGAACCAAGTTCAGGGTGACGGTAAGAGCGAACACGCCCCCGCTCTTCCCCGGCGAAAGCCGGGGCTCAGCTTCGAGAATCGGACAAACTAGAGTCTGGACCCCGGCTTTCGCCGGGGAACAGTTTGTCCGCCGCCGCTTACTGCGCCTGCGGCGCCGCCGCGCTGGGATCGAGCGGCAGGCCGCCCAATTGCGTCACGAGCTGCTTGTAGGCGTCGAGATAGGCGAGGACGATCACCTGGCCGATGTCGGTGTTCTGGTAGCCGCCGCCGCCGACGCCGGCGAAGCCGCCCCAGAAGCCGCCCGCACCCGCGCCGAAGCCGATGTCCTGTTTGCGCGCATAACCCTCGGTCATCCGCTCCTGCTCGGTGGTGCGCGAGTTGACGAGCGTCAGCATGACGTTCGCTTCCTTCTTCTTGACCGAGATGCCGCCGATCAGGCCGCCGGTGAAGCGGCTCGAAAGCCCACCGAGCAGCGCGCCGCCGATGCCGCCGCCGCCGCTGTTGGAATTCTGGCTGACGATGTCCGGCACCACGAAATAATCCGCCGCCTTCACCTGCGCGCGGCCGATGTTCGAGCCCTGCTGCAACTCGCCATTGTCGGCGAGCGCGCGCTCGATATTGCGGCTGGCGAGGCCCTTGTTGCGGTCGACGAGGCCGAAGCAGCCCGATTTCATCACGAACAGCTTGATGATCGCCTCCGGGCTGCCGAGCCCCAGCGCCTGCCACCAATTGTTGTCCGGCTCGACCACCGCGATCGTGCCCAGTTTTCGGGTGCAGACCGGAATTTCCTGCTGCCCGCGCTCCTGCATCTTGCGGCCCGACGACTTGCCCTGCGCCAGCGCGGGCGCGGCAGTCGCGACCAGAGCGGCTGCGACGGCGAATGTAACGAAAGTGCGCACGTTCGAATCTCCCCACGATCCCGGCAGCGACGCCACACGAGCGCGGCCCCGGATCCCTTCCCTGCGCTCGCCGTCGTCATAGCATCCCGCAGCCGCCCCCGGAAGCCGCTTCGCATTTGCGAAGGCCGCTGCTATCGGCGCTCGCGAACTTCCTGACATGGCAGCCGACGTGACCGACCTTTCGAAGATCCGCAATTTCTCGATCATCGCCCATATCGACCACGGCAAATCGACGCTGGCGGACCGGCTGATCCAGCGCACCGGCGGGCTGACCGACCGCGAGATGTCGAGCCAGGTGCTCGACAATATGGACATCGAGAAGGAGCGCGGGATCACCATCAAGGCGCAGACCGTGCGCCTGGAATGGACCGCGGCGGACGGCGAGACCTACACGCTCAACCTCATGGACACGCCCGGCCACGTCGACTTCGCCTACGAGGTCAGCCGGAGCCTCGCGGCGTGCGAGGGCGCGCTGCTGGTGGTCGATGCGGCGCAGGGCGTCGAGGCGCAGACGCTCGCCAACGTCTACCAGTCGATCGAGCACGATCACGAGATCGTCCCCGTCATCAACAAGATCGACCTTCCCTCGGCCGAGCCCGACAAGGTGAAGGCCGAGATCGAGGACATCATCGGCCTCGCCGCCGACGATGCGGTGCTCGCCTCCGCCAAATCGGGCATCGGCATTGACGAGGTACTGCAGGCGGTGGTCGATCGCATCCCGCCGCCCAAGGGCGATCGCGACGCGCCGCTGAAGGCCATGCTGGTGGATAGCTGGTACGACCCCTATCTCGGCGTCGTCATCCTCATCCGCGTGATCGACGGCAGCATCCGCAAGGGCCAGATGGTCAAGTTCATGGCCGGCGGTACCCAGCATCTGGTCGATCGCGTCGGCGCGTTCCGCCCCAAGATCGAGAATCTGCCCGAGCTCGGACCCGGCGAAATCGGCTTCATCACCGCGCAGATCAAGGACATCAGCCAGACCCGCGTCGGCGACACGATCACCGACGTCAAGCGCCCCGCGCCCGCGCCGCTCGCCGGCTTCAAGGAGGTGCAGCCGGTGGTGTTCTGCGGCCTCTTCCCGGTCGATGCCGCGGATTTCGAGAAGCTGCGCGATTCGATCCACAAGCTGCGCCTCAACGACGCCAGCTTCTCGTTCGAGATGGAAACGTCCGCCGCGCTCGGCTTCGGCTTCCGCTGCGGCTTCCTCGGCCTCCTCCACCTCGAGATCATCCAGGAGCGGCTGACGCGAGAATATGACCTCGATCTCATCACCACCGCGCCGAGCGTCGTCTACAAGATCCACCTCTCCAAATCGAAGGAGGAGGGCGCCAAGACGATCGAGCTCCACAACCCCGCCGACATGCCCGATCCCAACCGGATCGACACCATCGAGGAACCGTGGATCGAGGCGACCATCTATGTGCCCGACGAATATCTCGGCGCGATTCTCAAGCTCTGCCAGGACCGGCGCGGCATCCAGAAAGACCTGACCTATGTCGGCGGCCGCGCGCAGCTCCGCTACGAGCTGCCGCTGAACGAAGTGGTGTTCGATTTCTACGACCGGCTGAAGAGCATCAGCCGCGGCTATGCCAGCTTCGACTATCACCAGATCGGCCACCGCGAGGGCGATCTCGTCAAGATGTCGATCCTGGTGAATGCCGAGCCGGTCGATGCGCTCAGCATGATCGTCCACCGCGCCAGCGCCGAGACGCGCGGCCGCGGCATGTGCGAGCGGCTGAAGGACCTCATCCCCCGCCACCTCTTCAAGATCCCGATCCAGGCGGCGATCGGCGGCAAGGTCATCGCCCGCGAGACGATCGCGGCGCTCCGCAAGGACGTCACCGCCAAATGCTATGGCGGCGACATCAGCCGCAAGAAGAAGCTCCTCGAAAAGCAGAAAGAGGGCAAGAAGCGGATGCGCGAATATGGCAGCGTCCAGATTCCGCAGGAGGCGTTCATCGCCGCGCTCCGGATGGGCGAGGAATAAGCCCGCCCGCCGGACGTCCGGCTCCGCCGCGCTCGCCACGGTCGGCTTGCGCGGCACGGCAGAGGGGTGGCACGGTTGCGCAATATCGATTTCAGTTCGTGGCACAGCCTGCTCGGCACGTTGATCGGCCTCGCCCTGTTCGCTCTGATCGGCGTCGGCGTGCGCCTCCTCGCGATGATGACGATCCAGCAGCGCCGCGAACGGCTCAACCGGCAGATCAACGAGCGGCTACGGACGCTGATTGCGGCTTATAAGGTCCTGGGCGGATCGTTCACCGGCGATCTCGCCGTCGATCCGACCCATCTGGGTGACGAGCGGCGCCGGCAGCGCGATGCCGATGCCGTGGCGATTCCCGATCCGGCCAGCGGCGGTCCGGGATCGGATCGCGCCCGGCGCATCCGCGATGCGGTGGAGGCCGCGCTGTCCGACATCATCCTGCTCGGCACCGAAGAGCATGTCCGCCTGGCCGAGCGTGCCGCGCGCGAGCTGGCGGCGGGACGCGCGGTGCACACCCATGCGCTCGTCGTCTCGCTTCGCGATTTCATTCGCCGCGCGCTCGATCTCGAGCCGATACCGGCCGATCTCGACATCCCGGCACAAGGCCCGACGCGGCCTGCTGGCGCCGGCGCGCGCGGCAAGGGCGAAGGCGATCGCGCGCGCGGTGGCGGTGGTGGCGGTGGTGGTGGCGGGATGGGTGGCGGCGGCGGAATGGGCGGCGCGGGCGGAGCGATGGACGACGACCCCGCCGCCGGCCACGGCGCCTGAACACCCGTCGGAAGCGCGCCGCGAGCGGTATCGCCAGCCCCGCCTCGAAGTCCTCGGCCGCACCGCGCAGGCAAGCAGCGGCCACGCGGCCGCGGGACGCGAGCCTTGCCCGGAGCGGGTGCTGGGGTTAGTCCTTTCGGCCTCCCCCGATCCGAAAGGCCGCCTTTGATCCGCTTCGCTCTCGCGCTTCCCTTCGCCGCCGCGCTTGCCCTTGCCGGGTGCAAGGAGAAGCCGGCCGAGACGCCGACCGACGCGCCGATGCAGGCGGGCGCGCAGCGGATGGTCGCGCCGGTGCTGCTGACGCCGGACGCCAAGGACATCCACAGCTACGCCGTTCCGGCGGAGGCGCGGGTGACGCATGTCGCGCTCAACCTCACCGCCGATTTCCAGCAGAAGATCCTCTACGGCACCGCGACGCTGCACGTCGCCGCGGCGAAGGGCGCCAAGCGCATCATCCTCGACGACAAGGGGCTGGAGATTGTCTCGGTCCGCAGCCGATCGGGCGAGCCGCTGCGCTGGCAGGTCGGCGAGGGCGACGACATGCTCGGCCGCCCGCTCGAAGTCGAGCTCGCCGGCGCGGACCGCATCGTCATCGAATATAGGAGCGCGCCGGACGCCGCCGCGCTGCAATGGCTGACCCCGGAGCAGACCGCCGGCAAGCGCCACCCCTTCCTGTTCAGCCAGGGCCAGTCGATCCTCAACCGCACCTGGATTCCGACGCAGGACAGCCCCGGCATCCGCCAGACGTGGGAGGCGCGCATCGTCGTCCCCGCGCCGCTGAAGGCGGTGATGAGCGGCGAGGCGCTGACTCCGGAAGGCGAGCCCGCGGGCGAGGGCAAGCGCGCCTTCCGCTTCCGCATGGACAAGCCCGTCGCGCCCTATCTCATCGCGCTCGCCGCGGGCGACATCGCCTTCCAGAGCCTGGGGCCGCGCACCGGCGTCTGGGCCGAGCCGGTGACGCTGAAGGCGGCCGCCAACGAGCTGCACGATACCGAGAAGATGGTCGACGCCGCCGAGCGGCTCTATGGCCCCTATCGCTGGGGCCGCTACGACATGATCGTGCTGCCGCCCTCCTTCCCGTTCGGCGGGATGGAAAATCCGATGCTGACCTTCCTGACGCCGACGATGCTCGCGGGCGACCGCAGCCTCACCAGCCTCATCGCGCACGAGCTGGCGCATAGCTGGTCGGGCAATCTCGTCACCAACGCCACCTGGGCGGATTTCTGGCTGAACGAGGGGATCACCACCTATATCGAGAGTCGCATCATGGAAGCGCTCTACGGCCCCGAGCGCGCGCAGATGCTCAAATCGCTCGGCTGGGAGGATCTCCAGAATGCGGTGCGCGACGCGGGCGGCGCCGCAGCTCCCGCCACCCAGCTCCACCTCGATCTCAAGGGCCAGGACCCCGACGAGGGCATGGCCGACATCGCCTATGAGAAGGGCGCCGCGTTCCTGCGCACCATCGAGGCCGCGGTCGGCCGCGAGCGGTTCGACGCTTGGCTCCGCTCCTATTTCGACCGCCACGCCTTCCAGCCGATCACCACGCGGCTGTTCCTCGAGGATCTGCGTGCCAACCTCATCAAGGGCGACACGGCGCTGGAGAAGAAGCTGCAGCTCGACGCCTGGGCCTATCGCCCCGGCATTCCGTCCAACGCCGCCGCGCCGGTCTCGCCCGAGCTGGAGAAGATGGCGGCCGCCGCCAAGGCCTATGGCCCGGAGACCTCGCCCGACGCGCTCGGCTTCAACAATTGGGGCACGCAGGAGCGGGTGCGCTTCTTGAACGCCCTCCCGCGCGATCTCGGCACCGAGCAGCTCCAGCGGCTCGACGGCACCTTCAAGCTCTCGCAGACGCGCAACAGCGAAGTGCTCTTCGCCTGGCTCCGCCTCGCGATCGCCAACCGCTACGACCCCGCCGTCCCCGCGATCGAGCGTTTCCTGACCAGCATGGGCCGCCGCAAGTTCGTCGAACCCCTCTTCCGCGACCTCCTCGCCCAAGCCGACTGGGGCCGCCCGATCGCCGAGCGCGTCTATGCGAAGGCAAGGCCCGGCTACCACGCGGTAACGGCGGGAAGCGTCGATGCGCTGCTCAAGCCGGCGGAGGAAGAAGCGGCGAAGGCGGAGAAGGCGGGCTAAGTACGCCTCGCAACGCCAACTGGATTGTCTTAGAGCTTCACGTCGGCTTCCCGTCATTGCGAGCGCAGCGAAGCAATCCAGCCGCGCGACTGGATTGCTTCGTCGCTTTGCTCCTCGCAATGACCGTAGAACTTGGACGCGTCGCATGGTGCCGGGCTGCGACGGCTGCACAGCCAACCCACTGCTCCCCGGCGCACGCCGGGGTCCGGTCTGGGCCAGAGCATAAGTGCTCGGCCCCGGCTTTCGCCGAGGAACGCGAGCGCTTGATGCTTATCAAGAACGTCACCCTGAACTCGTTTCAGGGTCCATCTTGGCGACAGTCGCGTCCTCATCGAGATGGATGCTGAAACAAGTTCAGCATGACGTCTGCGCGGGTGTCCAGCATCAGCGAATCCACGTGCCGGTCAGACCATCACACCTCCCTCCCCCACCCCAATCGTAAAAAAATTTTTACCGTCTTGACGGGGCAGGAAAGGACTCTTTTCCGGCGCGTCGCGGGTGGCACGGCGGACACATTGCGCCTGCCGCAACCAAACCCCATCTTGCCATGGGCCGCCCGCCCGTTTTAGCCCTGTCATCACAACATAGGGGGATCGGGCGAGGCCCTCGCCCTATATATTGTGTATAAGATAGGGGAGAAAGCTGTGGATTTCGCAGGTAACGAGAGCGTCCCGGCGGACAGCGGCGACGGCGCCGTCAGCGAGAGCAAGACCGTCATGGCCAAGCGTTTCGACGTGAAGACCGATGCCGCGCGCGACGCGCTGCTGACCGATTTCGGCAAGGACACCTTGCAGGACCGCTACCTGCTGCCCGGCGAATCCTATCAGGATCTCTTCGCCCGCGTCGCCTCGGCCTATGCCGACGATGCTGCGCACGCCCAGCGGCTCTACGATTATATCAGCCGGCTGTGGTTCATGCCCGCCACCCCCGTCCTCTCCAACGGCGGCACCGGGCGCGGCCTGCCCATCTCCTGCTACCTCAATTCCGTGTCGGACAGCCTCGAGGGCATCGTCGGCACCTGGAACGAGAATGTCTGGCTCGCGTCGCGCGGCGGCGGCATCGGCACCTATTGGGGCAACGTCCGCGGCATCGGCGAGCCGGTCGGCCTCAACGGCAAGACTAGCGGCATCATCCCCTTCGTCCGCGTGATGGATTCACTGACCCTCGCGATCAGCCAGGGCTCGCTCCGCCGCGGCTCGGCCGCCTGCTATCTCGACATCTCGCACCCCGAGATCGAGGAGTTCCTCGAGATCCGGAAGCCCTCGGGCGATTTCAACCGCAAGGCGCTCAACCTCCACCACGGCGTGCTCATCTCCGACGCCTTCATGGAAGCGGTGCGCGACGGCGCCGAATGGACGCTGCAGAGCCCCAAGGACGGCTCCGCCCGCGCCACCGTCGATGCGCGCGCGCTCTTCCAGAAGCTGGTCGAGACCCGCCTCGCGACCGGCGAGCCCTACATCATCTTCATCGATCAGGTGAACCGGTCGATGCCCAAGCATCACCGCGATCTGGGGCTCAAGGTCACCACCTCGAATCTGTGCAGCGAGATCACGCTGCCCACCGGCACCGACCATCTCGGCAAGGACCGCACCGCGGTCTGCTGCCTGTCCTCGCTCAACCTCGAGACGTGGGACGAGTGGAACGGCGACAAGACGTTCATCGAGGACGTCATGCGCATGCTCGACAACGTCCTCCAGGACTATATCGACCGCGCGCCGGACGAGATGGCGCGCGCCAAATATAGCGCCAGCCGCGAGCGCTCGGTCGGCCTCGGCGTGATGGGCTTCCACTCCTTCCTCCAGGCGCGCGGCCTCCCCTTCGAGGGCGCGATGGCGAAGAGCTGGAACCTCAAGATCTTCAAGCACATCTCGGCGCAGGTGAACGAGGCGTCGATGCACTTGGCGCACGAGCGCGGGCCGTGTCCCGACGCCGCCGACATGGGCGTGATGGAGCGTTTCTCGTGCAAGATGGCGATCGCTCCGACCGCGTCGATCAGCATCATCTGCGGCGGCACTTCGGCGTGCATCGAGCCGATCCCGGCCAACGTCTACACCCACAAGACGCTGTCGGGCTCGTTCGCGATCCGCAATCCGCATCTCGAGAAGCTGCTGATCGAGAAGGCCAAGAACGCCGACACGATCTGGAACTCGATCCTCGAGAAGGGCGGCAGTGTCCAGCATCTCGATTTCCTCACCCAGGAGGAGAAGGACTGCTTCAAGACCAGCTTCGAGATCGACCAGCGCTGGCTGATCGAGCTCGCCGCGGACCGCACACCCTATATCGACCAGGCGACCTCGCTGAACCTCTTCATCCCCGCCGACGTCGACAAGTGGGACCTCCTCATGCTCCACTTCCGCGCTTGGGAGCTGGGCGTGAAGTCGCTCTATTACCTCCGCTCCAAGAGCGTCCAGCGCGCCGGCTTCGCGGGCGGCGTCGAAGCCGACAACACGCCCGAACTCAAGAAGCTCGAGCTGGCGGCGACCACGGACTATGACGAATGCCTGGCGTGTCAGTAGGTGACCGCCAAGGAATGGCCGTGGATCGCCTTGGCGATCTGCGCAGCCTTGGCATGGCTCGGGACACGGGCTGTGCCCGAGAGACGAAGCGTGCGGATAGCGCTCAACGTCTTTCTGGGGCTTTTGTTGGTCGTCGCCGTGGCGATGGCGTTTTTTTGGATCGGGATCTTCGGCTGGCTCGCGCTAGGCAGTTTCTAAACTTCCTTCCCCTCCTCGCCCTCACCGCCTGCGCGACGCAGGTCGCCACCGGCGTCGCGCCGGACTCGCCCGGCTTCCTGCTCGGCGTGTGGCACGGCTTCATCTTCCCCGTCGCCTGGGTGCTGAGCCTCTTCATGCCCGACGTCGCGGTCTATGCGGTGCCGAACAACGGCGGCTGGTACGATTTCGGCTATTTCCTCGGCATCGTCGTCTTCGGCGTCGGCGCCCGCCGCACCCACACCGTCTACCGCACCCGCGTGGTGCGGGGATGAGTGGCCTTACTCCTCCCGTCACCCCGGCGAAGGCCGGGGTCCAGACGGACTTGATGCAGCGCGGCGCCGATGCCGCATGGATCCCGGCCTTCGCCGGGATGACGATTTAGACCGGAGTTCCTCTGATGCCCCTTCTCCAAGCCTCCAAGACCTACAAGCCGTTCGAATATCCCTGGGCGTTCGAATTCTGGAAGCGTCAGCAGCAGATCCACTGGATGCCGGAGGAGGTGCCGCTGGGCGAGGATTGCCGCGATTGGGCGCAGAAGCTCACCGATCACGAGCGCAATCTGCTCACCCAGATCTTCCGCTTCTTCACTCAGGCCGACGTCGAGGTGCAGGATTGCTACCACGACAAATACGGCCGCGTGTTCAAGCCGACCGAGATCAAGATGATGCTGACCGCGTTCAGCAACATGGAGACGGTCCACATCGCCGCCTACAGCCACCTGCTCGACACGATCGGCATGCCCGAGAGCGAGTACAGCGCCTTCCTCGAATATGCCGAGATGAAGGACAAGCACGATTACCTTCAGCAGTTCGGCGTCGATAACGACGAGGACATCGCCAAGACGCTGGCCATGTTCGGCGGCTTCACCGAGGGGCTGCAGCTCTTCGCCAGCTTCGCGATGCTGATGAACTTCCCGCGCTTCAACAAGATGAAGGGCATGGGGCAGATCGTCTCCTGGTCGGTCCGCGACGAGAGCCTCCATTGCGAGGGCATCACCCGCCTGTTCCACGCCTTCGTCAAGGAGCGCGACTGCCTCACCAAGGCGGTGAAGGAAGACATCATGGACGTCTGCCAGACGACCGTGCGGCTGGAGGATGCGTTCATCGATCTGGCGTTCGAGCAGGGGCCGGTGCCGGGCATGACCCCGCGCGAGATCAAGAAGTATATCCGCTACATCGCGGACTGGCGGCTCGGCCAGCTCGGCTTGAAGCCCATCTACATGGTCGACGAGCACCCGCTGCCCTGGCTGACGCCGCTCCTGAACGGCGTCGAGCACGCCAATTTCTTCGAAACCCGCGCCACCGAATATTCCAAGGCCGCGACCCGCGGCAACTGGAACGAGGTCTGGGACAGTTTCGACAAGCGCCAGAAGGCGAAGGTGGCGAATGACGCGCCGGAGGCTGAGGGGGGCGACGACATGTTCACGCGGGCTGGGGTAGCTGCGGAGTAAGCATGAGGCCCGAACCTAAGCGACCCGGAGCGCAGCGAGGGTCGCTTAGTCGAGGATCAGCCGAATGCCGGCCGGCCTCGCTAAAGCGAGGACCGACGACACGGGATTTAGTCCCGTGTCGGCCAGACGTGTATCGTGCTAAGATCGAAGAGGCATGGCATGAGCATTTCGGCTAGGGCAACAGAGGTCCGCTTCGACGAGGACCAGATGTGGGTCGCGCTGGACGACGGTCGCACGCTCGGCATCCCTCTCACCTGGTTTCCCCGATTGCTCCACGCAGCGCCGGAGGAGCGCGCCAAGGTGAGTATCAGCGCCAGCGGCCTCCATTGGGAAGGACTCGATGAGGACATCTCGATCGCCGGTCTGATCGCCGGGCGCGGCGACGCGACGCGGACACGCAAAAGGGCGGCATAATTTGAAAGTCGCGAACGACACGCTTCAGAGCGTTAGTTCCGATTGAGTCCCATCTCGCGGCTTTGCAGCTTGGCCTTCCAGCGCTGCTCCATCACAATGATGTCCTGATCCGTCGCCAGCGAGCCGGCCACCTCCAAGATGCTAACGCGATAGTCGCTCGGCGCTCGTGACCGGAAGGCGATCGCGTCGCCCTGTCGACCAGCATGCTGCACCCAGCGCTCGTGAAAGCCGCCTTGGGCGAACGCCGCGCCGACATATTGCTCACGCGTCGCCGGACAGGTGAGCAGATACACGCCCCGGCTGCTGCGCAGTATCGCCACCCATGACGGCGGCAACGCCTCGACTTCTGAAAGCTGGCGAAGAAAAGCCGTGTGACCGGGATATGTTTCCTCATGATCGTCTCGGCGCAATTCCAAGATCGGTTTGTTTCGCCGCTCCGCCCGCTGGCCCCAGCTCCGGGTTCCGGCACCCCAGTCGATGAAGAGCTTTCCCGCAAACTCCATGAAATCCGGATGCGGCTGGGTCGCCCAGCGGTCGATCTGTCCTTCCGGCACTTGCCGCGCGGTTAGGGGACAATCGAAAGCGGGAACACGTTCTTCGCCCTTGGCGATTCGGTAGAGGCCCACGAACATCGTCTCTCGCGGCGGGAAGGCGACAAAGCTCGCCCAATATGGCGCGTCGAAGAAAGCGCGGTCCTTCGCCGGCTGCGTCGATTGATAGGCTTCGAACCGCGGCCGGTCGTCGCGCCACGCCTGCAACGGCGACATTCCAGCCGCGCCTTGCCGCTTGGCATGACGGAGCAGCCTTACCCCCTTTGGCGAAAGTCCATGCTCCGCGAGCAGACCGTTGAACGTGAGCGGCACTGCAACCGCCTTCCCTTGCTGAACTACTGAAACAGAATCTCTTTGCTGCCACTCGTCGGCATCGGCAAGCAGGTGGATAATGCCGGTCGAGGTCGCCTGTAACACACGCGACAGCCTCTTTACGCTCCTGCGCTGCTTACCTTTCCGTCATAACAGCGAGATGATGTCCTACAGATAACCATATAGGATAAGATGCTTGCTCCCATTCTTGTCAGAAGGAGCATCTCATGAGACGCCATAGCCGCGAAATGGACATCGACGACTACGAGGCGTGGACTGCCGCGCGGCGGCGCCATGAGGCGGTGGCCGAGGCGGCGGATGAAGAGGGTGGGCCGCGGCTTTCGCTGGTGCCGCAGCCGGATCGCGGCGAGGTGTGGCCGACCGATCTGCTGCCCGCCCCCGCTGAACCGCCGGCCGAGGCCGCACAGCCCTCCGACACTGCCATGGCGCCCGCGCCGCCCACCCCCGCAATGCCTTTCGACGGCGTCGCGCTGGAGGACAGCCGCAAGCGCCTGATTGGGTGGAGCGCCGATCGCCAGCGCATCTTCCTCGCCAATCTCGCGGAAACCGGATCGGTTCATCTCGCCTGCTCGGCCGCGCGGCTGTCGGCGCGCTCGGCCTATCGGCTGCGCGCCCGCTCCGCCCCCTTCGCCGCGGCGTGGGACACCGCCGAGCAGCTCGCCGTCGGCCGCCTCTCCGCGCTCGCTTTCGATCGCGCGATCAACGGCCGCGTCGACCAGGTCTATCGCGACGGGGATCTCGTTGCCGAGCGCAAGGTACCGAGCGACAAGCTCCTCATGTGGCTGCTCGCCCGCCTCGATCCCCGCCGCTTCGCCGCGCCGTGGGAGCTGCGCAAGGACGGCACCGCCGATCCCCAATCCGAAGCCCGCGCCGCCTTCCCCACCCAGCTCGACACCCTCGCCGACGCGCCATCCGAGTGATCTCTGCACCCCCATGGTCAGTGCGAACATTGGGAACATTCGCACGAGCCGCCGAGCGCAGGAGAGCGAATGCGGAAGCATTCGCCGCCTGCGCGAAGAGCCGGCAAGTGCCGGACGGCGTGCGCTCCGGCTCTGCCGGTGCGACACGACCGACGTCACGCGATTCACTCGCGTGACGGCACAGGCCAATGGAAAGACCCGCTTTCGCGCCCCAATCCCTCCACCGTCACCCCGGCGAAGGCCGGGTCCATACGGAGTCGCCGTGTCACAACACCGGGTCAGCATGGATCCCGGCCTTCGCCGGGATGACGGAATAGAAGGATGACGGAATAGGGAAATGACGAACGATCCCCGCTCCTGGCCCCCGCCTAGCGCATCAGCCCCGCGCTGCGCAGCGCATCCTCGATTATCGTCTGCACCGTCGCGTGCGCCGGCGGCGCCTTTGCCGGCTTGCGGCGCGGCGCGGCGTGCTTTGTCGCCGCCGCCTCCGCCTTCGCCGCCACCCGCTTCGCCGCAGGCGCCGCCGCCTTGGCGATCCCGAAGAACGCCGCGATCCGGTCGGTCGAGCTTATCGCGACATCCAGCATATGCGCGCCCGCCTTGCCCGATCGGCCGGCGCCGCGGCCGGGCGCGAGCGGGGTGCCGTGCGCCATGCCGGTGATCTCATATTCCTCGATCAGCGCCGCGCCATCGGCGCCGTGCCACACGCGGTGCGGATATCCGTCGACGCGGTCGGCAACGTCGGGCGCGCGCCTCAGCCCGTGGACGCCCTGCCACTGGCGGACGATGGCATCGGCATTGCCGCGCACTACCAGATTGTCGGCGGTGCCGTGCCACACCGATATGCGCGGCCACGGACCCGCGTGCGGCGATGCGGCGGTAACGGCGGCGGTGAGCGCCTTGTCGTCGGCGATCCCGCGGCCCGCCATCGTCTCGAACGCCTCGTGCAGGTTGCCGGCGACGCCATAGGGCAGCCCGGCGATGATCGCGCCGCCCGCGAACGTCTCGGGGTAGGTCGCGAGCATCACCGAGGCCATCGCCCCGCCCGCCGAGAGGCCGGTGACGAAGATGCGCGCCGGATCGATCGGGTGGAGCTCCGCCATCCGCGCGATCATCGCCCGGATCGAGGCCGGCTCGCCCGCCCCGCGCGCCGCGTCGCCCGGCTGATACCAGTTGAAGCAGAGGTTGAAATTGTTGCTCCGCCGCTGCTCCGGATAGAGGAGCGCGAAGCCGTGCCGGTCCGCCAGCCGCGACCAGCCCGATCCGTGATCGTAGGTCGCCGCATCCTGCGTGCAACCGTGCAGCACCACGATCAGCGCGGCGGGCGACTTGAGCTTGGCAGGCACATAGCAACGCGTGCCGAGTTGGCCGGGATTGTCAAACGGGCCGGGCAGGTCGGCGAGCCGATCGACGATCGCCGCCTTCGGTCCGGGTGCCGCGAAGGCCGCGGCGGACTTGTTCATCCGGGAAACGATCCTGGCGAGTCGCATAAGGTTTCTCCCTCGCAGCCCGCGACACTGCGGTTCATGCTGCACTGCAACAAGATAGGGATGCGGGAGAGGGATTGCGAATGCGCATCGCGCAACCGGTTGATCTTTATGCGCAACTGGGACGTTTTGAGACGTCAGGCGCCAGGGCTAGGCTCCGCTCGGGCCGTCGCGATCGCGCAGATAGCGATACGCCAGCGGCAGCTCCGGCAGCCACGGCTCGCGGCGGATCGTCCAATTCTCGTAGGTCGGGACAAGCTGTCCGGGCGTATCGAGCGTGCCGAGATGGACCTCGACCTCGTCGTCGTAGCGCGCGAACACCGACGATCCGCATTGCGGGCAGAAATGGCGGTTGCGGTAGCCGCGCGTCTCGCCCGCGATCGTCACCGCATCTTCGGGAAAGATCGCCGCGGCATAGAAGAGCGCGCCATGATGCTTGCGGCAATCGAGGCAGTGGCACACCGCGACGCGATTGGGCTTCCCCGTCGCCGCGATCCGCACGGCCCCGCACAGGCACCCGCCCTCATACCGCTCACTCATTCGGGTCTCCGACCTGCCGCCCGCGCTCAGCCATCCTCTTCTTCTTCGAAGGCCACGGCGACATCGCCATTGGCCGAAAGCCGCACCTTGTCCCCCTCCACGCCCGCGACTAGGCCGGTGGAGATATAATGGTGATGGCCTTCGTGGCTGCCCATACCGCTGTCCTTCTTGGTCAGCTTGATGCGGTGGCCATCGACGCGGTCGACGGTGCCGACATGGACGCCGTCAGCGCCGATGACTTCCATATGCTCCTTGATCTGGCTGGTGTCGGTCATCTGGTCCTCCTTGGTTTCACAGCTGCAACGCCGGACTGCGGACTTGGATGCGTCTGCGCTGCCGCCCCGCGCGTTGCGCCGGCATGCCGTCCAGCGTCATTCGTCATCATGCCTATGATGCCGCCCGTCAGGTGCTCGACGTCACCTTCGTCACCGGGCGGCGCTACCTCTACCATGATGTCCCGCCCGACACTGCGATCGGCCTTGGCGCGGCATCGTCCAAGGGCCGCTATTTCAACGCCCGCATCCGCGACGTCTTCGCCTTCACCGAGGTGGCCTGAGCGCGTTTCGTCTCGTTGTGCGGCGTTCACGCAACCGAGTGGCAACCACTTCGTTCTGCGGCCGAGACTTTCGGGTCTTCCCTATGAGGAGAAGTGTCATGCGTAGCCTTATTCTTGCCGCGGCGATGGCCGCCGTTACCGTGCCGATGGCGCAGCCGGCGATGGCGCAGAGCTCGGCTCAGCGCGAGTATAATCGCGACATCCGCCAGGCGGAGCGCGAGCGTCAGCGCGACCTTCGCAATGCCGACAGCCGCCGCGACGTGCGCCGCGCCAACCGCGAATATCGCCAGAACGTCCGCCAGGCGCAGCGCGATTATCGCCAGTACAATCGCTACGACTACAACCGGCTGGAGCGCGGCCAGGACCGTTACTATGCGGACCGTTATTATCGCGACGGCCGCTATTACCAGGAGCGCCGCCTGAGCGCGCGTGACCGCATCTATCGCGGCAACGACGGCCGCTATTATTGCCGCCGCCCGGACGGCACCACCGGCCTGATCCTGGGCGCCGCGGTCGGCGGTCTGCTCGGCAACGCCATCGACGGCGGCCGCTCGAGCCTGCTCGGCACGCTCGTTGGCGCCGGCGCCGGCGGTCTGCTCGGCCGTGAGATCGAGCGCGGCAACGTCCGCTGCCGCTAAGCGGTCAGCTTCGGCGTTGAAGATGGGGCGGTCCTACGCGGGGCCGCCCCATTGCTGTCGGGCAGATGAACGGCATGTAGTTTCAGGTTCATGAAACGGGCGGCGCGGATGGCGCGTTGAAGTCGAATCCCCGGATATCCGTCAGGAGCGTATCATGCGTAAACTCATCCTCGCCGCCGTCATCGGCACCCTCGGCCTGTCGGCCGCGCCCGCCAGCGCCCAATATTGGGGCGGCCGCAACGATTATCGCGAATATCGAAGCGATGTGCGCGATGCCTATCGCGATTACCGCCGCGACATCCGCCGCGCCGACAGCCGCCGCGATTATCGCGAGGCACGCCGTGACCTGCGCCGCGATCTCCGCGATGCGCGTCGCGACTACCGCCGCGATGTGCGTCAGGACCGGCGCTACTATCGCTACAACCCGCGCCATCGGGGCTATTACAGCCCCTATTACCCGCGCCGCTGGGGCTGGTGATCGCATAGACGGCCGGAGCCAAGCTCCGGCCGTTTCTCATTGGGCGGGCGGCGCGACGCCCATATTGTGGATGCGCCACTGGAGTTGCTCGGCCGTCGCGCCGGGCACGTCGTTCACCCGCCGCAACGCCGCCGTTCCCCGCTCGCTGAAGTCCCTGCCGCCTACGGTCTTGCCATAGACGCGGATCGGCACCTCGACATAGGTTGATCCCGCAGCGCCCTCCGGCGCTCCCGGCGCGCCGATCTCGGCATGATATTCGGCGACATTGGCAAAGCTGTCTGCGAACGCCTTCGCATCCTGCCCGCTGGCCTTGCCGCCATCGGACCACAGTTTCCACGCCGCGCCATACTCCTTCGCCTCCAACGACGCGAAATAGGATTGCAGCACCTGCGCCGCGCCCTGAGGGCCCTTGTCGGCGATCGGCGCCTCCGCGACCGGCGTGCGATCGTCAGGCAGTCCGCCCGGCTGACCCGGCGCAGTGGCTTCTGCGGTCTTCGGCGCCACTTCCGGAGCGGGGGCATCTGCCGCCGGCTTCTGACAGCCTGCCACGAACACCAGCGCCAATACAATTGGGATCGCGCGCATCATCGTCTCCTTCAACCGGCAGGCTCGGAAAGCGGTATGACGGAGGCATCGCCGTTGGCGCCGATGCTGATCCGCCAAGGCCGATCGTCGTCGCAGCGCGCATCCCAGCCCGCTGGCCCGGCCGGGATCGAGGTCACGACCTGCTGGCAATCCTGACCCGCATCGCGGATCGCGCGGATGAGGACGGCATTGCGTTCGCCTTCGGGCATTGCCACCAGCCGATCGGCATAGGCATTGGCGGCGGGCGAGGCAGCAGGCTGCGGCGTCTGCGGCCCGCCATCGCAGCCGGCAAGCGCCAGCAGCAGCGCCGCGCCCGCGACGCGGATCATTCGGCCTTTTCCGGGATGCGGTCGCTGGCGCAGGCGGGGAGCTTTAGCTCCGCCGTCTCCTTGCAGGCGCGGACCTGGACATCGCCCGTCGCCGCGAGGAACACCAGCCAATCGCCTGTGCCGGTGCAGCGCACCGTCCACGCATCGAAATTCTTGTAGGTGCCGGTCTCGACCGATCCCTCGACGCGGCGGCAGGCGTTGCCGGTATCCTGCACCGCGCGGAGCAGCGTCAGATTGCGGTTGGTCTCGGTCAGGCTCTTGAGCTCGGCCTGATAATCCTTGTCGCCGGTCACCTTGATGGGCCGCGCGGGAGCCGGTTGCTGTTGCTGCGCACCGGAATCGCAACCCGTCAGCGCAATCGCCGCCGCCACCGGAACCAGCATCAAGCGCATGTCGTCCTCCGTCGATCGCCGCGGCCGGGCGTAACGCACCGGCGGGGCTGCTGTCGACCGGACAAACGAAAGGCGCGGAAAGGATATCCCTTCCCGCGCCTTCGTAGCGGTTAGCGATGCTGCGCTCAGGCGGCCTTGGGCAGCGCCTTTTGCGCCTGGGCGATCAAGCCCTTGAACGCTTCGCCTTCGTGCATCGCGATATCGGCCAGGACCTTGCGGTCGAGATCGATGCCGGCGAGCTTGAGGCCGTGGATGAAGCGGCCGTAGGTCAGGCCTTCGGCGCGGACCGCGGCGTTGATACGCTGGATCCAGAGCGCGCGGAACGACCGCTTCTTAACCTTGCGGTCTCGGTAGGCATATTGCCCGGCCTTCTCGACCGCCTGGCGGGCGATGCGAATCGTGTTCTTGCGACGGCCATAATAGCCCTTCGCCTGATCCAGGATGCGCTTGTGCTTCGCGCGGGTGGTAACACCCCTCTTCACGCGTGCCATGTGTCAGTCCTCCTCAGTTCAGGCCGTACGGCGCCCAGAGCTTCACGGTCTTCGTGTCCGCATCGGAGAGGACAGTGGTGCCGCGGTTCTGGCGAATGTACTTGGCGTTGTGGCTGATGAGGCGGTGGCGCTTGCCGGCGACTCCATGCTTCACCTTGCCTGTGGCGGTGAGCTTGAAGCGCTTCTTGACGCCGCTCTTCGTCTTGAGCTTGGGCATTTTCGTCTCCTTCTGATCCCTGCGCGAGGCAAAGATGGGCGGTTACGAACGGCCACGGCAGCCCTTACAGCCGGGCCGTTCTGATTCTTCCAGAGGCTGGAAAGCGTGCGCCTATAGAGGTGCCGCGCACGGAGCGCAAGGCGCTGGTGCAACGATGTGCCGGTTCCGGAACTGATTCAAGGCCGTAACGGTTTGCGCCTCGTCATGGACGCGACGCTATCCGCCCCCGATCCTGCCGTGCGGCATGTTCCGCGCTGGCGGCGACGCGGGGATCCGGTGGAGATCGGGCTCCGCATCGCGGCGGGGATCATCGGCGCGATTATCCTCGTCTGGCTGATCCTCTTCATCACCAAGGGCCGGTTCCTCAAGCCCTATTTCGAGCGCTACGTCGCGGGACAGACCGAGCGGCATGTGCGCGTCGCGGGCGATTTCCAGCTCTACTTCAACCCGCTCGACGTCAAATTCCTTGCCGAGGGAATGACGATCTCCAACCCCGAATGGGCGCGGCGCGACAATTTCTTTGAAGCCAAGCTGATCGACACCGACATCTCGACCTGGAGCCTGTTGTTCGGCGCCAAGCGCCGGGTGAACTGGCTCAACCTCGTCAGCGGCAACGTCGATCTGGAGTGGGACGCCAAGGGTGCGCGCAACACCTGGACGTTCGGCGAGAAGCGCGGCGAGCCGCTCGAGCTGCCGCTGATCCGCCGCGCGCATATCGCCGACAGCGGCCTGCATTATCGCGACCCGCGGCTGCAGCTCATCACCGACATAAAGTTCGAGACGACGCGCGCGCGCGACACGCAGTTCGAAAGCGACATCCGCTTCACCGGCACCGGCAGCATGCGCGCCAAGCCGTTCACGCTAACCGGCAGCATGCTCTCGCCCAATGAGACGGTGACCGGCGGGCGCAACCGGCTGGTGATGCGCGGCGAAGGCGCCGGGCACCGGCTCGATGTCAGCGGCACGCTCCCCGCCGCGACGCAGATCGAAGGGGCCGACCTCCGCGTCGCCGCGCGCGGGCCGAACCTTGCAGGGCTGTTCGACTTCCTGGGCGTCGCAGTGATGGACACGCGCGCCTATCGCCTGACCTCCAGCCTCACCAAGGAAGCCGATCGCTGGCGCTTCACTGGCCTCAAGGGCACAATCGGCACCAGCGACCTGGCCGGCGCCATGACGATCTCAATGCCAGAGGATCGCGTGCGCATCGACGCCGACTTGCGGAGCCGGGTGCTCGACATCATCGATGCTGGGCCATTCATCGGCTACGATCCCGAGCGCCTCGCAGCCCAGGGCGCGGTCGTGCAGGAAGGCGGGCGTCCGCGCATGCTGCCCGATACGCCGATGGACATTTCCTCGGTGCGCAGCTTCGACGCGCGCGTCGTCTATGCCGCCAACCTGATTCGCATGGACGGATCGCCGATCTCGAATCTGGGACTAACGCTCGACCTCAATCGCGGGCTGATGAAAATCTCTCCGCTGACGATGGACGTGGCAGGCGGGCACCTTGCCTCTGACATCACCATCGACGCGCGGCGCGACCCGCTGCGCAGCGACATCGACGCGCGCCTGTCGCCGACGCCGATGGGCATATTGCTGAAGCGCTTCGGCGCCGAGCAGTCCGGCACCACCGGCCAGATCAAGGCGCGGCTCAACCTCGCCGGCACCGGCAATTCGGTGCGCGCGATGCTCGGCAGCTCGAACGGGCGGATCGCCTTCATCATGCCGGCCGGCACCTTCTGGACGCGCAATATTCAATTGTCGGAACTCGACATCGGCACCTTCGTCCAGAAGATGTTCGAGAAGAAGCTCGAGCGTCCGGTGGAGATCAATTGCGGCCTGATCGCCTTCACCGTCCGCAACGGGCTGGCGGCGGCGGACCCGATCCTGATCGACACCAAGAAGAACGTCATCACCGGGCGCGGCGGCTTCAGCTTCCGCACCGAAGCGATCGATATGGCGGTGGAGGCCGACGCCAAGACGTTTAGCGTCTTCTCCGGCCAGTCGCCGATCGGCGTGGGCGGCTATTTCGCGGCGCCGAACATCGACCCGATCAGCGGCGAATTGTTAGCGCGCGCAGGCGTCGGCCTCGGGCTCGGCGCGCTGGTCAGCCCGCTCGCGGCCGTCGTGGCCTTCGTCGATCCGGGCGATGCCGAGCCGACCAATTGCGGCCCCGTCCTCGCCGGTGCGCGCACCGCGGCACAGAGCGAGCGCGACGGCGGCAAGATCAAGGGTCTCGGCAACGGCAAGGCGGCGAAGGTGGAAGAACCGAAGAAGAAGCGGAAGAAGTTCCTCGGCATCTTCTGACCGCCGGTTTGGTGCACGGACACGGGCGCAGTAACGTAGGCTCGATGCGCAACAGCCGCCCGCTCCACGAGATCGCGCACGACGATGGCGCCGACCGCTGGCGGATGACGTATGCGCGGCCGGCCGCTGCGCTGGGCAGGCTTGTCGACGGTTATGTCGGTTATACCGAGCATACGACCAGCTTCACCGCGCGGCGCGAGCTGGCCTCGACGCAGACCGTGCTGATCTTCGCGCTCGGCGATCCGCTCGCGATCACCGGCGTCGACGGTGCGGAGATCGTGCTGAAGGCGGGCGAAGCGTTCGTCGCAGGGATGGCAGACGGCACTTCGGTCTCGCGCGCGTCCGGGCCGCAAGAAGGCGTGCACATCGCCATGCCCGCGGCCACGCTGAGCGCGCTGTGCGGCGCACCGCTCGCCGAAATCGCCAACCGCGCCGCGCCACTGAGTGACCTCGTCGGCATTGCGGCGTACGATCTGGGGCATCGGCTGGGCGAAGCGCCGACGCTGCTCGACCGCTTCGATCTGCTCGACGATTTCCTGATGATGCGGCTGGCCGATGTGCGCCCTGAGGACGGCGTCATCCGCTGGGCGATGACACAGCTTTCGTCCGATGCGCCGCCGAGCGTCAGCGCGCTCGCCGCCGAGATCGGCTGGAGCCGCAAGCATTTCGCGCAGCGCTTCGCCGCCGTCACTGGCTTCAACCCGCAGGCCTATCGCCGCCTCGCACGGTTCGAGCGGTTCACCACCGCGATCCGCGCGGCGCCGGACGACAGCCTGGCAGGCCTGGCCGCCGATGCCGGCTACCACGACCAGCCGCACATGACGCGCGAGGTGCAGGCCTTTTCGAACATGAGTCCCGGCGAGCTCAGACAGCGGATCATCCCGGGCGGCGGTGGCATCCGCGAGGATTGAGCAGGGTTACAAACGTGCAAGCCGCCGTCGCAGCCGCGGTGCTAACCGGCGGGCGAAGGAGACGAGACATGACTGTAAAGCCCGCCATCATCCCCTGCCTCACCTATCGCGACGCGCCCGCCGCGATCGCCTTTCTGTGCGACGCCTTCGGCTTCGCGCGCCACGCCGTCCACGCGGATGAGACCAACCCGTCGATCGTCCATCACGCCCAGCTTGTGCGCGAGGGGCAAATGATCATGCTAAGCAGCGACGGTGGCGAAACCGAGTTTCAGCGGAAAGCCCGGATGCTTCACCCCGCCGAAGCGAAGGGGGTGACGCAGACGCTCTATGTCGTGACCGACGATGTGGACGCTCATGCGGCGCGCGCCACCGCGGCGGGCGCGGAAATCCTGCTCGCCCCGACCGACCAGGACTACGGCGGCCGCAATTATTCGGCGCGCGACCCCGAAGGCTATGTGTGGAGCTTCGGCGACTATGATCCGTTCGCCGAAACCGCTTAGTCGAACAGGCTGGAGACCGAACTTTCGTCGGCGATGCGGCGGACCGCTTCGGCGAGCAGCGGGGCGATCGTGAGGATGCGGATCTTCTCGCTTGCCTCGGCCGCGTCATAGGTCGCTATCGAATCGGTGATGACCAGCTCGGCGAGCTCAGACTTGTCGACGCGCGGCACCGCGGCGCCCGAGAGGACGCCGTGGGTGCAATAAGCGACGACGTCGGTCGCGCCGCCTTCCTTGAGCGCCGCGGCGGCGTTGCAGAGCGTGCCCGCCGAATCGACGATGTCGTCGACCAGCACGCAGAAGCGGCCATTCACATCGCCGATGATGTTCATCACTTCCGATTCGCCCGGCCGCTCGCGGCGCTTGTCGACGATGGCAAGCGGGGCGTTGTCGAGCCGCTTGGCGAGCGCACGGGCGCGGACGACACCGCCGACATCGGGCGAGACGACAGTGATCGGCTTGCCTGCGAAGCGCGCCTGGATGTCCGCCGACATGACCGGCGCCGCATAGAGATTATCGGTCGGGATATCGAAGAAGCCCTGGATCTGCCCGGCGTGGAGATCGACCGAAAGGACGCGGTCGGCGCCCGCGACGGTAATGAGATTGGCGACGAGCTTGGCCGAAATGGGCGTGCGCGGCCCGGGCTTTCGGTCCTGCCGGGCATAGCCGAAATAGGGCAGCACCGCGGTGATCCGCTTGGCCGATGCCCGCTTCAGCGCATCGATGCAGATGAGCAATTCCATGAGATTGTCGTTGGCCGGGAAGGCGGTCGACTGGATCACGAACACGTCCTCGCCGCGGACATTCTCGTGAATCTCGACGAACACCTCCTCGTCGGCGAAGCGGCGGACGCTCGCGTCGGTGATCGGCATTTCGAGATAGGCCGCGATGGCCTCCACCAGCGGACGGTTCGAATTGCCCGACAACAGCTTCATGAAGCGACTTCCTTGGGGAAAATGGCAGGCCACCCCCATAGGGACGCGCGGGGCGGCAAGGCAAGGGGCCGTTGCCGGGGCGGCGCCCGCATCCTAGAGCGCGGGCCATGACGATCGTCACCCGCTTCGCCCCCTCGCCCACCGGCCGCCTCCACGTCGGCAATATCCGCACGGCGCTGCACAATTGGCTGCTGGCGAAAAAGGCGGGCGGACGCTTCTTGCTGCGCATCGACGACACCGACCGCGAGCGGAGCCGCGAGGAATATGTCGAGGCTATCCGCGCCGATCTCGACTGGCTGGGTCTGACCCCGGACGGCGAATACCGCCAGTCGGCGCGATTCGCGCTGTACGAGACGGCGCTGGAGCGGCTGGCGGCGGCGGGGCGCGCTTATCCGGCCTATGAGAGCGCGCAGGAGCTGGAGCTCAAGCGCAAGGTGCAGCTCTCGCGCGGGCTGCCGCCGGTCTATGACCGCGCCGCGCTGGCGCTGGGCGACGCCGAGCGGGCGGCGCTGGAGGCGGAGGGCATTCGGCCGCACTGGCGCTTCAAACTCGATCACGACACGCCGATCGCCTGGGCCGACGGTATCCGCGGCGCGCAGCAGCTCGATCCGAAACTGCTCTCCGATCCGGTGATCCGCCGCGCCGACGGGAGCTGGCTCTACATGCTGCCGAGCGCGGTCGACGATATCGAGATGGGCGTGACCGATGTGATCCGCGGCGAGGACCATGTCACCAACACCGGGCTCCAACTGCAGATGTTCGCGGCGCTGGGCGCCACGCCGCCGCGCTTCGGGCACGAGGCGCTGCTGACCGGATCGGAAGGCAAGCTTTCGAAGCGGCTGGGGTCGCTCGGCGTCGATGCGATGCGCGACGACGGGATCGAACGCGAGGCACTGATCGCCAAGCTGGCGCGGATCGGCACCAGCCAGCCGGTCGAGCCCGTGACTGATGCCGCGCCGCTGATCGCGGGCTTCGACCTGTCCACCTTCGGCCGCGCGCCCGCGCGGTTCGACATGGCCGAGCTGGAGACGCTCAACACCCGCATCGTCCACCAGATGGACTTCGACCGGGTTGCCGATCGCCTACCCGCGGGAATGGACGCGGCAGCGTGGGAGGCGATCCGGCCCAATCTGGCGAAGGTGGCCGAGGCCGCCGACTGGTGGGCGATCGTCCAGGGTCCGGTGACGCATCGCGCGGACCCTGCCGACCGCGATTTCCTCAACGCCGCCGCCGACGTGGCTTCGGCGATCGACTGGAGCGTCAATCCGTGGGGTGCGCTGACCGCCGGTCTCAAGGGAGATACCGGCCGTTTCGGCAAAACGCTGTTCCTGCCGCTGCGGCTGGCGCTCACCGGGCGCGCGAGCGGCCCCGAGATGGCGGCGCTGTTGCCGCTGATCGGCCGCGAAGAGGCCGTCGTGCGCCTCCGCGCCGCAGCCGCCTAGCTTTCCTCGACCGTCAGCGCTTCGATTCGGAGGCGGACGCTCTCCATCCCATCCTCGCGCTGGACTAGGGCAATGTCGGCAAGGATGTGGCCGCGCAGGCGAAACTCGGCGGCTTCCAGACCGTCGAGAAAGCGATCGGCATTCGCCGCCGCGTCCGCACCGCCGAGGATCAGCGTCACGGCATGGCGCGCGCCGGTGAAGGTGACGCTCGCCCATTCGTCGCTCGCGAGATTCTCGATGCGCCACTCCGCCGCGCCCAGCCTCCGCCCGAGCGCGCGTAACAGCACGCTGGTCGCGTCTCCGCTCAGTTCGCGCATCGCCGTGCCTCCAGTTGCGCTTCGCGGGTTTCTAAGAAGGCCGCGACGCGGCGGCTGACCGCCCCGCCCGGTTCGCGGCCACGCCTCAGATCGAGCACGAAACGAGGATCGCGCACCGCTTCACGCCCGAAGCGCGTCGCCGCCATCCCGCTCGCCCGCAGATACTTTTCGATTCGCCTCAACAGCACGACCCTTTCTCCCGACTCCATATGTTCCACTTTTGTTCTTTTTGTAGGCCATTTCCTACTTGTCTAGGAAAATTCCTATCGATATGGAGCGAGGATGGACGCAGGCGATCCACGCGCCGTGCTCGAACGGCTGATCCGCGACACGCGGACGGATTATGCCGGGCTGTCGCGGCTGATCGGGCGCAACGCCGCTTACATCCAGCAATATATCAAACGCGGCGTGCCACGGCGGCTGGCCGAGGAGGATCGCCGCAAGCTCGCGCAATATTTCGGCATTCCGGAATCCGACCTCGGCGCACTACCCGCGGATGAAGCCGGTACGCGTGTGGCCATCCCCTCTTACGACGTGCGCGCCTCGGCCGGGCCTGGCGCGGTAGCGAGTGATGGCGATGTGCGCGTGGGGATCGCATTCGACCGCCCATGGCTGCGGCGGCTCGGCGTGGGCGATCCCGCGCTCCTATCGACGATCCGCGTCACCGGCGATTCGATGCTGCCGCTGCTCGCCGAAGGCGACGAGATACTGGTCGATCGCGGCGACGGTGCGGACCGGCTGCGGGACGGCGTCTACGTGCTGCGCGCCGAGGATGCGCTGCTGGTGAAGCGGGTGGCGATCGCGCCGTCCGGGCAATTGTCGATCCGCAGCGACAATCCGGCCTACCCGAGCTGGCCCGATTGCGATCGCCGGACGATCGACATCGTCGGTCGCGTGATGTGGGTGGGGCGAAAGCTCTGAGCGGTCAGCGCTGGCGCTTGCGATCGCGCAGCCAGTAGAGCGTCACCACGACGATCCCCGCGGCGGTGCCGACCAGGAAGCCGATGCTCGGCTGGCCGACGATCACGCCGCCGACGGCGCCGGCGATGATGGCAGCGGCAAGGAAAGAGCCTGCGGATTGCATGGCGCCGCCCTTGGCAGGTTCCGCACGGCTTTTCCAGCGCCGCCGCTCGCTCTCGCGATCGTGGTGAACGAAGCGTTCACCGCGCGGATGCGGCAATTGGAAACCCTCGGTCCTTATGAGGGGAGGCCTAGTAACCGCTTTCGTGAGTGTATCCATTGCAGACGCATGTGCACGTCCCCGATCGGGCCGCGTTCGACGAGGCCACCCGCCTGATGGACCAATATGGCGAACATGCCGCGATGGAGGCCGCTATGCGCGCCGACCGCAGCCGGACGCTGGGCAATGTCGTGCACTTCTGCCGCTGGCGCCAGATCCAGCGCACCATCGCGATGCTCGGCGATGCGGGAGCGGGCACCGTCCACTGACGCGAAGTTAGCGCTGAGATTGGCGTTGCGATAAGTAGGCGCGGATGACTGCGCCCACCTCGATCGGCAACCGCATCGCGCCGCCGCGCTTCTTGCTGTTCGGCGCGGTGCTGATCGCGGCTGCGGCCGCGGCGATCCCGGCGCTGGGCTGGCGGCACGGGACGATGATCGCATTCGATGCCGCCGCGCTCGCTTTCCTCCTCGCCTGCCTGCCGCTGCTCGCCACCCGCGAAGCCGCGGTGATTCGGGCGCAGGCCGCGCGCAACGACGCCAACCGCGTCGCCTTGCTCGGTATCACCGGGGCGGTGATGCTGGTGTTGCTGGCGACGGTCGCGGCCGAGTTGGCGCAGCGCGGCGCGACGCCGCCGCCGATCGCGGCGCTGGTGATCGCGACGCTGTCGCTGGCGTGGCTGTTCAGCAATTCCGTCTATGCGCTCCACTATGCGCATCTCTATTATGCGGGGAGCGGCGGCGGCGACCGGAAGGGCGTGGACTTCCCCGGCACGAAAGAGCCCGATTACTGGGACTTCACCTATTTCGCCTTCACGCTGGGAATGACCTTCCAGACCTCCGACGTGGAGATCAGCGACCGCGGCATCCGCCGCATCGCGATGCTGCACAGCCTTGCCGCCTTCGTCTACAATCTCGGAATCCTCGCCTTCACGATCAACGTGCTGGGCGGCTAGACCGCGCCTTCGAGGCCCGCCACGGGCCGCCTGCGCCGCGCGGCGAGGAGACAGCCGACGACGATCATCGCAGCTCCGATCACGGTCAGCGGGCGCACTGGCTCGGCGAAGAAGATCCAGCCGAGCAGGACGGCCCAGATGAACGCCGTATATTCGACCGGTGCGAGATATTGCGCCTCGGCGCGGGCATAGGCCCAAGACAGGAGCATCGCCGATCCGGCGCCCAGCGCGGCCGCGCCGGCTATCGTGGGCCACTCCGCGCGCGGAGGAACGACGGCAAGAAACGGCGCGGCGACGAGGTAACAGCCGGTACAGACCAGCGCCATGAAGAAAGCCACCTCGGCCGGGCGGGCGACCAGCGCCTGCCGGCGCATGAGGATGATGTTGTAGGCATAGAGAAGGGCAGCAGCGAGGATCGCGAGCGCACCGCGGAACGCCTCCGGCCCCATATCCGCCTCCGCCTGCGCGGCGAGGATGACGAGCACGCCGGCAAAGCCGATCAGCGAGGCGTAGATCGTTCGCCGCTCGATCCGCTCCTTGAGCAGAACCGCCGCGAGATAGAGCGCGATCAGCGGCGCGACGAAGGCGAGCGCGATGCCCTGCGCCAGCGGCACGCGGGCAAGGCCCCAAAAGAACAGCAAAGCCATCATCGCCGAGACGACGCCGCGCGTCAGATGGACGCGCAGCGTCGAGCGCGACGGCCAGGCGCCGCGGCGGACCGCCTGATAGACGATCCCGCCGAAGATCGTGGCGACCAGCATCCGCCAGAACATCGCATTATAGGCGCCGATCGACAGGACGAGCGCCTTCATCACTGCGTCCATGATCGAGTAGAAGGCGATGCCGACGGTGGCGACGCCGAACGCGGTGGCGACCGAGACGGGTTTTACGGTCACGGATTGTGGCGCTGCGCGCGGAGGGACGGGGTCCCCGCTTGCGCGGGGATGACAAACAGCGTCATTCCGCGGCGATGGGAGAGTCGATTTGCGCGGCCTCGATCTCCGCCGCCTTCGCCTCGACCAGCCGGACGATATGATCGACCATATCCGCGTCGCGGACGTGATGATCGGTGACGCCGGAGAGATAGACCATATGCTTTCCCTGGCCGCCGCCGGTGATGCCGATGTCGGTTTCGCGCGCCTCGCCCGGGCCGTTGACGACGCAGCCGAGCACCGAGAGGCTCATCGGCGTGCGGATGTGCTGGAGCCGTTCCTCAAGCGTCTGGACGGTGCGGATCACGTCGAAGCCCTGCCGCGCGCAGGACGGGCAGCTCACCACCCGGACGCCGCGGTTGCGGATGCCGAGCGCCTTCAGGATCTCGAAGCCGACGCGGACCTCTTCCTCGGGCTCGGCGGAGAGCGAGACGCGGATCGTGTCGCCGATGCCGAACCAGAGCAGCGAGCCGATGCCGATCGCCGACTTGACCGTGCCGCCGACGAAGCCGCCCGCCTCGGTGATGCCGAGGTGCAGCGGACAATCGACCGCTTCGGCAAGTTGCTGATAGGCGGCGACAGCGAGAAAAACGTCCGACGCCTTCACCGCCACCTTATATTCGTGGAAATCGTGATCCTGGAGGATGCGGATGTGATCGAGCGCGCTTTCGACCAGCGCCTCGGGGCACGGCTCACCGTATTTCTCGAGCAGATCCTTCTCGAGGCTGCCGGCGTTAACGCCGATACGGATCGCGCAGCCGTTCGCCTTGGCGGCGTTGACGACCTCCCTGACCCGCTCGGCCGATCCGATGTTGCCGGGGTTGATGCGCAGACAGGCGGCCCCCGCGTCCGCCGCCTCCAGCGCGCGCTTGTAGTGGAAATGGATGTCGGCAACAATCGGCACACGCGCGGCGCGGACGATCTGGCCCAACGCGGCGGTGGACTCGACATCGGGGCAGGAGACGCGGATGATGTCGACACCCGCCTCCTCGCAGCGGCGGATCTGATCGATCGTCGCCTTCGCGTCCGAGGTCGGCGTGTTGGTCATCGTCTGGACGGTGACGGGCGCGTCACCGCCGACGGGGACGTTGCCCACCATGATCTGGCGCGAGGGACGGCGCGCGATATCGCGCCACGGACGTACGGACATGGCGCCTCATATAGAGGCCCTGGATGACAAGGGAAAGGCGCAGCGCCCGACGCGTTGTTCGCACCGAAACGAGGAGATGCCGAGATGATGAGATCGCTCAAACTGGCCGCGTTGGGGCTGGTCGCCCTGCCCGCCGCCGCCTTCGCCCACCACGGCTGGAGCTCCTATGACGCGACCAAGACGTTGCGCGTCACCGCGCCGCTGAGCGCGGTCACCTGGGGCAATCCGCACGGCACCGCCAAGGTCGCGTGGCAGGGCAAGACCTGGGACGTGATCCTGGCGCCGACCACGCGAATGGAAGCGCGCGGGCTCACGCAGGCGATGCTGGGGCCGAAGAGCAAGGTCACGCTGGTCGGCTACCCGCGCAAGGACGGCGCCGCCGAGATGCGGATCGAGCGGGTGATTGTGGGCAACAAAACGGTCGAACTGCGCTGAGCGCGAGGGTGACGCGGACCGTTTTGTGCCCCGGCGAAAGCCGGGGTCCAGCACCAGACATCGCCCAGAAGACAGCGGCTGGGCCCCGGCTTTCGCCGGGGAACAGTGGGGAACGTCGATGAGCGACTTCGCGACATTCGCCGCGGCGGCGCAGGCGTCGGATTTCGGCGTCTGGTCGAGCGGATCGTCGCTCGCCTATCCGCTGGCGAACGTCGTTCATCTGCTCGGGCTGGTAATGCTGGTCGGCGGGATCGGCATCGTCGATCTGCGCGTCGCCGGCGCGTTCCGCACGCTGCCGCTCGCGCCGCTTTCGCGCGCGCTGACGCCGATCGCGATCTTCGGCCTGTTGCTGATGGTGCCCAGCGGCGCGGTGATGTTCGCCGCCGATGCGACCGCACTCGCGGGATCGGACGTGTTTCTGCGCAAGCTGGTGCTGATAGGCTTCGCGCTAGCCAATGCCTTGCTGTTCCGCTGGCTGTGGCAGCGGCGGATCGACCGCGGCGCGCGCGATCTGCCCTTCGCGGCGCGCGGCATGGCGCTGCTGTCGCTGCTCCTGTGGCTGACCGTCGGGACGCTTGGCCGGATGATCGCCTACACCTAGTCCGCGAGGCGGCGCTTGGCGGTCTCCGGCAGCAGGATCAGCCCGACCACGACGGTGAGCGCGCACACCGCGATCGGATACCACAGGCCGAAATAGATGTTCCCGGTCGCCGCGACCATCGCGAAGGCGGTGGTCGGCAGGAAGCCGCCGAACCAGCCGTTGCCGATATGATAGGGCAGCGACATCGACGAATAGCGGATGCGCGCCGGGAACAGCTCGACGAGCAGCGCGGCGATCGGGCCGTAGACCATCGTTACATAAAGGACGAGCAAGGTGAGGATCGCGACGACGAGCGGCTTGTTCACCGCCGCGGGATCGGCCTTCGCGGGATAACCCGCGCGGGAGAGAGCGCCCTCGATGGCGGTACGGAATGCCGGCGCATCGCCCGCCCAGGCGATGCTCTCGCTGCCTACGCGAACCGAGGCATAGGCCGCATCTGCATTGCTGTAATTGACGCCCGCCTTGGCGAGCAGCGACTTGGCGACGTCGCAACCGGTGCGATCGAAGGTGTTGCGGCCGATGGGATCGAACTGGACCGAGCAACTCTTGGGATCGGCCAGCACCGTCACCGGCGCGGCCGCCTGCGCGGCGTGGAGCGCTGGGTTAGCCGCCTTGGCGAGCGCGTCGAACAGCGGGAAATAGGTGACCGCGGCCAGCGCGCAGCCGGCGAGGATGATGGGCTTGCGCCCCACCTTGTCCGACAGCCAGCCGAACAGCACGAAGGCCGGCGTCGCGATCAGCAATGCGATTGCGATGAGGACGTTGGCGGTGCCGCCGTCCACCTTAAGCGTCTTTTCGAGGAAGAAGAGCGCGTAGAATTGCCCGGTGTACCAGACCACCGCCTGCCCGGCGACGGCGCCGAACAAGGCGATGAGGACGATGCGCAGGTTCCCCCAGCGCGCAAACGCTTCAGTCAGCGGCGCCTTGGAGGTCGCGCCCTCCGCCTTCATCTTCGCGAAGACCGGGCTTTCCTCGAGCTGGAGGCGGATCCAGAGCGACACGACGAGCAGCAGCAGCGAGAACAAAAACGGGATGCGCCAGCCCCAGGCCGCGAATGCCTCCTCGCCAAGCATGGTGCGACAGCCAATCACCACCAGCAGCGCCGCGAACAGCCCCAGCGTTGCCGTCGTCTGGATGAAGCTGGTGAAGAAGCCGCGCTTCCCCTCCGGCGCATGTTCGGCGACATAGGTCGCAGCGCCGCCATATTCGCCACCGAGCGCCAGGCCCTGGAGCAGCCGCAGCACCACCAGGATGACCGGCGCGGCGACGCCCATGCTGGCGTAATTGGGGAGCAGCCCCACCGCGAAGGTGGAGAGGCCCATCAGCGCCATAGTGACGAGAAAGGTATTCTTGCGGCCAACGAGGTCGCCGATCCGGCCGAAGACCAGCGCACCGAACGGCCGCACCGCGAAGCCCGCCGCGAACGCCGCGAGCGCGAAGATGAACCCGGTCGTCTCGTTGACGCCCGAGAAGAATTGCGCGGAGATTATCGTCGCGAGCAGGCCGTAGAGGTAGAAATCATACCATTCGAACACCGTGCCCAGCGACGAGGCCAGCACCACCTTGCGCTCGCTCTGCCGCGGCCGCGCGCTTTCACTCGCCATAATCGCAATCGCCCCTGCTCTTTCGCGGCAGGATTGCGCGGATAGGGCGGGGTATCAATGCGAAATGGGGTGACGATCGATTTTCAAAGGTGTCGCTGCTATATGACTATCTAGATAGTCGGGAGATCGGCATGGACGTGGTCAATCTGGCAGATGCGAAGGCGCATTTGAGCGAGTTGGTCGATCGGGTGGAAGCCGGGGATTCGATCGACATCACTCGACGCGGCAAGCCTGTCGCGCGCCTGACCACTATCGACCAAGCGCGAAAGCCAATCGACGCTGCTTCGCTGCGATCGCTGACAGACAGGATGCCGAAGCAGACTCAGAAGGCTGCCGATCTCGTCCGGTCGCTGCGCGATGGCGATCGCTATTGATGCTTTATCTCGATACGTCGCTTATCGTCGCGGCGCTGTGCAACGAGGCGATGACGCCGCGCGTCCAGACATGGCTGGCGGAGCAGGATCCTGCGCAACTCTTCATCAGCGACTGGACCATCACCGAAATGTCGTCTGCCATGGCGATCAAGCTGCGAACGGGGGAATTGAACCTGGAGCAGCGCGCCGCCGTGCTTGCGATGTTCAACCGGCTGGTCGCCGACAGCTTCACTGTTTTCGGCATCACCGGGCGGCACTTCCGCACCGCTGCAAAATTCGCCGATCAGCACGCCCTCGGGCTTCGTGCAGGCGAC
Organism: Allosphingosinicella indica; assembly: GCF_900177405.1. Taxonomy (NCBI): domain Bacteria; kingdom Pseudomonadati; phylum Pseudomonadota; class Alphaproteobacteria; order Sphingomonadales; family Sphingomicrobiaceae; genus Allosphingosinicella; species Allosphingosinicella indica. Next base: position 733,257 of record NZ_LT840185.1, read on the forward strand.
GCGCTGCACCTCGCCATCGCATCCGAGCATGGCGCCACTTTGGTTACGCTCGACAAACGGCTCGCCGAGGCTGGCACCGCAACGGCAGTCCCTACCAGCCTTCTGGGATAAGCCGGCCGCTCATTCCCACTCGATCGTGCCGGGGGGCTTCGACGTGTAGTCGTAGGTGACGCGATTGATGCCCTGGACCTCGTTGACGATGCGCGTCGCGACGCGGCTGAGGAAGGCGGCGTCGAAGGGGTAGATGTCGGCGGTCATGCCATCGGTGGAGGTTACAGCGCGGAGCGCGCAGACGCTGTCATAGGTCCGCCCGTCACCCATCACGCCGACCGTCTTGACCGGCAACAGCACCGCGAACGCCTGCCAGATTGCATCGTAGAGGCCGGCGTTGCGGATTTCCTCGAGATAGATGGCATCGGCCTTGCGCAATATGTCGCAGCGTTCCTTGGTCACTTCGCCCGGGATGCGGATGGCGAGGCCGGGGCCGGGGAACGGGTGGCGGCCGACGAAGGCGTCGGGCAGCCCGAGCTCGCGGCCAAGATCGCGCACCTCGTCCTTGAACAATTCGCGCAGCGGCTCGACGAGCTTCATGTTCATCCGCTCGGGCAGGCCGCCGACATTGTGGTGGCTCTTGATCGTGACGCTCGGCCCGCCGGTGAAGCTGACGCTTTCTATCACGTCGGGATAGAGCGTGCCCTGCGCCAGGAAATCGGCGCCGCCGATCTTGCGCGCCTCCTCGTCGAACACGTCGATGAAGGTTTTGCCGATGAACTTGCGCTTGGCCTCCGGATCGGTGACGCCGGCGAGCCCGCCGAGGAACAGCGCCTCCGCGTCCACATGGACGAGCGGGATGTTGTAGCTATTGCGGAAGAGGCTGACGACCTGCTCCGCCTCGCCGCTGCGCATCAGCCCATGATTGACGAAGACGCAGGTGAGCTGATCGCCGATCGCCTCGTGGATCAGCACTGCGGCTACCGCGGAATCGACGCCGCCCGAGAGCCCGCAGATGACGCGCTTATCGCCGACCTGCTCGCGGATCTCGGCGATCTTGGCGCTGCGGAATTCGGCCATCGTCCAGTCGCCTGCGAGGCCGCAGACGTGGCGGACGAAATTGGCGATGAGCTTGCCGCCATCGGGCGTGTGGACGACTTCGGGGTGGAACTGGATGCCGAAGAAGCGGCGCGCCTCGTCCGAAGTCACCGCATAAGGCGCGCCTTCGGAGACGGCTACGGGCGCGAAGCCTTCGGGGAGCGTCGCGACCTTGTCGCCGTGGCTCATCCACACTTGGTGCCGCCCGCCGGCGCCCCACAGGCCGTCGAACAGAGCGCTCTGCCCTTCGATATCGATGAAGGCGCGGCCGAACTCGCCCTCGCCCTGCCCCCCGACGACCTTGCCGCCGAGCTGCTCGCACATCACCTGCTGGCCGTAACAGATGCCGAGTATCGGGATCCCGGCCTCGAAGAAGCGCTGCGGCGCGCGCGGGCTGCCTTCCGCGGTCACCGATGCGGGGCCGCCGGAGAGGATGATGCCCCTGGGCTTGAGCCTGTCGAACGCGGCGTCGGCGGCGTTGAAGGGGGCGATCTCGGAGTAGACGCCGGCCTCGCGCACGCGGCGCGCGATGAGCTGCGTCACCTGGCTGCCGAAATCGACGATGAGGATGGAATCGGTGGGCTGGACTGTCATGGCGGGCTGTTAAGCAGAACCGCCTATCGCGGCAAGGCCGGGCCTGTCGCCATCGGCATTGCGCCAGGAAAAACGCGGGCCGGATCGCTCCGGCCCGCATCTCGTATCTTCAGCCGAGGCGGAAGTTAGTCACCCGGCCGTTGCTGCGTGCGGTGCAGGTGAAATAATCGCCGCGGTGGTTCCAGCGGTTGTAGCCGCTATCCACGGTGCCGCGCACCCGGTAGCGATTGGCGCCGGTCCGCTCGATATCGCGCACCTGCACGCGGCCGTAGCGCTCGGCATTCCAGGCGCATGCGTTGACCGCGCTGCGATAATCGTCGCGATAGCGGTAGCGCGCGTCATAGCCGTAGCGATTACCGTCGTTGCCGATCGCCGACGCGATCGCCGCGATCCCGCCTAGCACCGCAACGCCGGCGATGATCGCGCCTGCATCGACGCCACGGTCGCGGCTGTAATAACGGTCGTAATATTGGGCCTGGGCCGGGGCCGCAGCGGTCACCGTCATCATGGCCGCAGCGGCGACGCCGGTGAGGCCTTTCACGAACCTGGTCATGATCAATCTCCTCGAAACGCGCCCGGGCCGAATGCCGAGCTTGCGAGGAAATTACCGCAACGGCGTTGAGTCGGTGCTGAACCCGTCGTCGTCCGTTGTTCATATTTACAGCTGTTTTGATGAACGGCTTGCGTGTGCACCACCGGCCGGCGAAAGCGGCGCATGGCCGAGCCATTCTCCATCGCCGCCGTCAGCGATCAATTGCGCATTCTCGGCGTTCGCGCAGGCGGCATATTGCTGGTTCACACGGGCTTCCGCGCAGTGCGCCCGATCGAAGGCGGGATCGACGGCTTCATCGCGGCACTGCGGGCGGCGCTCGGGCCAGAGGGCACGCTGGTGCTTCCCTCCGCCGGAAACGACGACGACCGCCCCTTCGATGCGGCAGCGACGCCTGCGGACCCGGGGCTGGGCGCGGTGCCCGAACATTTCCGGTCCATGCGCGGGGTGCTCCGCGGCGAAGACTATTCGGCTTATGCCGCGATCGGGCCGCGCGCGGCCGAGATCGTCGGCACGCGCTGGACGGTGCCGCCTTCGGCGCCGGGGAGCGCCATCGACGTGATGCGCAAACTCGGGGCGCAGGTGGCGCTGATCGGCTGCAAGCATGATGCGAACACGATGCTGCATCTCGCCGAGCTGATCGGCGGCGCGCCCTATCGCGTGCCGCGGCACTTCACGCTGCTGGACGGCGGGATGCTCCGCCGCGTCGATTATGGCGAGAACGACCATTGCTGCGAAGGATTCGATGCGATGGACGGCTGGCTTCGCGGGCAGGGATTGCAGGCCGAAGGGCCGGTCGGTCATGCGCACGCGCGGCTGTTCGATGCTGCAGATGCGGTGCGGATCGGCGCGGCGAAGGTGGCGGCGGATCCGCTGATCTTCCTGCACCCGCCCGGCACGGGCTGCGAGGAATGTGATGAAGCGCGGGCGAGCGTTTTCTAGCCGCGCGCGAGGCGGAGCGCGGCGAGCGTCCAGCCGGCGATCATCAGCAGCCCGCCGAGCGGCGTCACCGCGCCCAGCCAGCGGAGATCGGTGTGCGCCATCAGGTAGAGCGAGCCGGAGAAGATAACGACACCCACGCCGATCAGCGCCGCTGGTAGCGCTGGGCGGAGGATCGCGCCGAGCGCCACCAGCCCCAGCGCGTTCCATATCTGGTAATCGACCGCAGTCTGCCACCAGCCGAGCGCATCCGGCCCGAGCCGCGCCTTCAGCGCATGCGCGCCGAACGCGCCGAGCACGATGCCGAAGGCGACAAGCACCGCGCCTGCGGCGGCGACGCGCGGCGCGGCGGCATTCACTTCGCCGGTTTCATGCCGGTGTGCTGGGCGATGAACGCCCACATGTCGGCATATTCGTCAATGATCTTGTCGGTCGGCTTACCCGATCCGTGGCCTGCGCGCGTTTCGATGCGGATGAGGTGCGGCTGCGGCCCGATGTCCGCCGCCTGCAGCGCCGCCGTATATTTGAAGCTGTGGCCCGGCACGACGCGATCGTCGGTGTCGGCGGTGGTGACGAGGATCGCGGGATAAGCCTTACCGCCCTTGATGTTGTGATAAGGCGAATAGGCGTAGAGCGCGCGGAAATCGGCTTCCTTCGAGGGGTAGCCGTAATCGTCGACCCAATAGCGGCCCGCAGTCCAGCGATCGAAGCGCAGCATGTCCATCACGCCGACCGCGGGGAGCGCGGCGGCAAAGAGATCGGGCCGCTGGTTGACGACCGCGCCGACGAGAAGGCCGCCGTTGGAGCCGCCCTGGATGGCGAGCTTGCCACTGGCACTGATGCCCTCGCGGATCAGATATTCGCCCGCGGCGATGAAATCGTCGAACACGTTCTGCTTGTTCTGGAGGCGGCCGCCATCGTGCCAGGCCTTGCCATATTCGCCGCCGCCGCGAAGGTTCGCGACCGCGACCACGCCGCCCTGCTCCATCCACGCCAGCCGCGTCGGCGAGAAGGCGGGTGTCAGCGAGATGTTGAACCCGCCGTAACCATAAAGCAGCGTCGGCGCGCCCTTGCCGACGTCCTTCTTGGCGACGACGAACATCGGCACGCGGGTGCCGTCCTTCGAGGTGTAGAAGACCTGGCGGACGTCATAATCGGCCGGGTCGAACGCCACCTTGGGCTCGGCCCAGATGCGCGACTGGCCACTCTTGGCGTCGTAGCGGTAGATGGCGGTCGGCGTCGCGAAGCTGGTGAAGGCGTAGAAGGTCTCGCCGTCCTCCGGATCGCCCTTGAAGCCCGCAGCCGTGCCGATGCCGGGCAGCGAAACCGTCCCCGCCGGCTTGCCGTCGAGCGCGAAGCGGCGAACCTCGGTCTTGGCGTCGACCAGATAGGTGGCGATCAGCGTGCCGCCGACGACGTTCGCGCCGTCCAGCGTCGCCTTGTCCTCGGGCACCAGATCGGCCGGCACCGGGTTCGCCGCGGCGACGTCCATCGCCACGATCTTGAGGCGCGGCGCGTCCTTGTTGGTGATCCAGAAAAATCGCGTGCCTTCGTTGCCCGCGAGCGTCCAATTGTTCTCCAGCCCCGCGATGAGCGTGCGCGGCTTGGCGTCGGGACGGCTCAGATCGACGAGGGTGATCTCGTAGCGATCGTCAGTGCCTTCGGCGCTGGTGATCACCAGCCAGCGGCCGTCGTCGGTGACTTCGGCGCTGTGGCCGAGCTTGGGGCGATCGGGCGTCGCGTAGATCAGCCGGTCTTCGCTCTGCGGCGTGCCGAGGCGGTGGAAATAGACCTGCTGGTTCTCGTTCAGCGCCTGGAATTTCTGGCCCTCCTCCGGCGCCGCAAAGCGCGAATAATAGAAGCCCGATCCGTCCTTGGCCCAGGCGAGGTTGGAGAATTTGACCCACTCGACCAGATCGGCGCGGTCTTTGCCGGTCGCGACGTCGAGCACCTTGACGGTCCGCCAATCAGTGCCGCCGTCCTGCACCGAATAGAGGAGCAGCTTGCCGTCAGACGACGGCACCCATTCGGCGAGCGCCGTGGCACCGTCCTTCGACCAGCCATTGGGATCGATTAGCAGCCGCGGCGCGCCGTCGATGCTGTCGCGGACGTAGAGAACCGCCTGGTTCTGGAGGCCGTCGTTGCGGGTGTAGAAATAATGGCCGCCCTTCTTTTCGGGTACGCCGAAGCGCTCATAATCATAGAGCGCACGGAGGCGGTTGCGGAAGGTCTCGCGCATCGGCAGCTTGGCGAGATAGGCGTCGGTGACGACATTCTGCGCATCGACCCACTGCTTGACCGCCGCGCTCTCGCGGACGTCGTCTTCCAACCAGCGATAGGGATCGGCGACAGTGATGCCGAACTGCACCTCGCTCGTGTCGCTGCGCCGCGTCTCGGGATAAGCGATGGGCGCCGACCTGGCGGCGGATTTTGCGGCCGTCTGGGCGGCGGCGGGCGCGGTCATGGCCGGAACGACGGCGCAGGCGAGCAACAGGGCGGCGAGGCGCATGAGCGGCAATCTCCTGAGGTCATGTCGAAAATCCGTCCGCGCAGATGTTACGCACGGCGCTTGCGGGCCACTTCGGCGGCCAGCATCTTGTCGATCTTGCGGCCGTCCATGTCCGAAATCTCGAACCGCCAGCCGGCGAAATTGAAATGCTCGCCCACTTCGGGAATCCGCTTCAGCACCGACAGCGCGAACCCCGCGGCGGTGGCGTAATCGCGGTCGCCGGGGAGATCGATGCCGAGCTCGTCGGCCATCGTGTCGGCCGAGACCGACCCCGACACCCACCAGCTCCCGTCGTCGCGCTCGACGAGCGGCGGATCGGTGTCGATGTCGGTGTCGGAGGCGAAAGCGCCGGCCAGCGCCGCCATAAGGTCGGCAGGCGTCACCACGCCTTCGAAATGGCCATATTCGTCATGGACGAATGCCATCGGCACTTCCGCAGCGCGGAGCGCGACCAGCGCGTCCATCGCGTCGGCGCGGTCATGCACCACCGGCGCCTCGCGCATGAGTTCGCGCAGATCGAGCGCCTTTCCTTCGAGCAACGCCTCGACGATGTCGCGCGACTGGACGACGCCGACGAGGCGGTCGACCGAGCCTTCGGCGACCGGCAGGCGGCTGTGAGGTGTGTCGAGCAGACACTGGCGGATCGTCTCGGCATCGGCGCTGGCGTCGATCCAGTCGACATCGGTGCGCGGCGTCATCACCTCGCGCGTCGGCCGATCGGCGAGGCGGACGACGCCGGAGATGATCGCGCGTTCGCTTTCCTCGAGCACACCGGCCGTAGTCGCCTCGGCGACGACGAGGTGGAGTTCCTCCGCGGTCACCTTGCTTTCCGATTCGCGGCTGAGGCCGAACAGGCGGAAGATCGCGCCGCTCGACTTGTCGAGTAGCCAGACCAGCGGCGCCGTCGCCTTGGCGAGCCACTGCATCGGCCGCGCGACCAGGCAGGCGATGGGCTCCGGCGCGCGCAGCGCGAACTGTTTGGGCACCAGCTCGCCGATGATCAGCGACGCGTAGGTGGTCAGACCGATCACCACCGCAAGGCCCAGCGTCCGCGACAGCTCCGCAGGCACGCCAAGCGCGGCGATCCGCTCGCCCGTCGGCCCGCCGAGGCTGGCGCCCGAATAGGCACCGGCGATGATGCCGATCAACGTGATGCCGATCTGAACGGTCGATAGGAAGCGGCCAGGGTTGGCGCCGAGCGCGAGCGCCGCATTGGCGCCGGCCTTGCCCGATTTCGCCATCGCCTTGAGGCGCGGGCGGCGTGCCGAGACGACGGCAAGCTCCGACATGGCGAAGAGGCCGTTCAATCCTACGAGGAGCAGGATGATGACGACATCGAACCAGGGAAAGGGAGAGGGCGCGCTCGGCATGGGCTGCTGACGATTCTCTTAGCGGATAATTCGCGCGGGTGAACGATTATCTTTTCGCGCGTTCTCGGACCCGCCCACGGACAGCCGCCGTTCAGGCCGCAGGCGGAACAAGCGGCCCGCGACGGGGGTTCTATCGGCTTCCCATCCCGCACATTCAATCTCCGAAGAGGTATGCGTATGCTTACGAAGCGTCTTTCCGTTGTCGCCGCCGCGGCGGCCCTTCTCACCACCACCGCCTGCGTCACCGATCCCAACACCGGCGAGCAGCGCGTCTCGCGCGCCGCGATCGGCGCGGCGATCGGCGCCGGCGGCGGCTATCTGCTCGGCGATCTGGTCGGCGGGCGCCGCGACCGCACCGAGCGGATCATCGGCACCGGCGTCGGCGCGATCGCCGGCGGCGCGATCGGCGCTTACATGGACCGCCAAGAGCAGGAGCTGCGCCGCAAGACCGCCGGCACCGGCATCGAGGTCGATCGCAACGGCGACGAGCTGGTGCTCAACATGCCCTCTGGCGTGACCTTCGCCTTCGACCGGTTCGACATCCAGCCGCAGTTCCGCCCGACGCTCAACGACGTCGCCGCCACGCTGCAGGATTATCCGTCGACGCTAATTGACGTTTACGGCCACACCGACAATGTCGGCGCCGCCGCCTACAACCAGACGCTTTCGGAGAATCGCGCGCGCAGCGTGGCCGATTATCTGTCGTCGCGCGGCGTGCAGTCGAACCGCATCGCGACGCGCGGCTTCGGCTTCTCGCAGCCGATCGCCGACAATCGCACCGAAGCAGGCCGCGCCGAGAACCGCCGCGTCGAAATCCGCATCGTCCCGCTAGAAAACCCGCGCGGCTGATATCGATCCTCCCCTGTGCGAAGCGCAGGGGAGGGGGACCATGCGCAGCATGGTGGAGGGGCAATACGGACTCAGAATGCCCCTCCACCGCGCTGCGCGCGGTCCCCCTCCCCCGGCTTGGCCGGGGGAGGATTTATCAGCGCCGTTCCCGAAAAAAATCGCGGAGCTGTTCGGCCGCCTCGACTTCACCAATACCGGGATAGACCTCGGGCGCGTGATGGCAGGTCGGCTGGGCGAAGAGGCGCGGGCCGTGCAGCACCGCGCCGCCCTTGGGGTCGGCGGCAGCGAAGTACAGCCGCCCAATCCGCGCCAGCGCGATCGCCCCGGCGCACATCGCGCATGGCTCCAACGTCACCCACAGATCACAATCGTCGAGCCGCGACGTGCCGAGCGCCGCCGCCGCCGCGCGGATCGCGACCATTTCGGCATGGGCGGTGGGGTCGGTGTGCCCGCGCATCGCGTTACGCGACGTCGCGACCACGCGATCGCCCAGCATCACCACCGCGCCGACCGGCACCTCGCCGCCAATCGCCGCGTCGCGCGCGGCATCGAGCGCGATGCGCATCGGCTGGGGCAAAGGGAAGGCCATCGCCCGAGTGTAGGTGCCCACCCCTCCCGCGACAACGGCGGTTGATCGCGGCGGCCCGAGCGGCTGTAATGAGCGCCATGACGACATGGAAATCGATTGCCGACCTGATCGGCGAAAGCGGCGACGTGGCGATCCTCGGCGCGCCGATGGATGCGGGATCGGTGACGCCTGGCCGCTGCGACCTTGCCCCCGAGACCGTGCGCAAGGCGCTCAAGCGGTTCAGCACCTACGATCTGGAGACCGGCCGCGAGATCGCGACGGCGATCGTCGATCGCGGCGATGCGGCGGTGAAGGGCTTGATGCCCGCCGACGGTTTCGACGCGATCCGCGACGCGGTGACCGCCGCCACCAAGGATCACGCGCTGACGCTCCTAATCGGCGGCAACAATGCGGTGACGCGGCCGGGCGCGCATGGCCTGGGCGTGCCGCTCGACAAAGTCGGCCTCATCACGCTCGACGCGCATTTCGATCTCCGCGAGACCGATCAGGGGCCGCGCAACGGCAATCCGGTGCGCTGCCTGCTCGAAGACGGCCTCCCCGGCGCGAACATCTGCCAGATCGGCCTCGCCCCCTTCGCCAATACCGGCAAGATGCACCGCGATGCGCTGGCGGCGGGGATCGGCGTCTTCACCATCACCGACTGCAAGGTGCGCGGCATCCGCGCGGTGCTCGACGAAGCGATCGAGCGGCTCGAGCACTGCGAAGCGCTGATGGTCGATTTCGACATCGACGTGATCGACCGCGGCCAGCTCCCCGGCGCACCGGGCGCGCGGCCAGGCGGCATGAGTGCCGACATGTTCTTCGCCGCTGTCCGCCACCTCGCGTCCGAGCCGCGCGTGCGCGTCGCCGATCTCACCGAGTTCGATCCTTCGCTCGACGTCAGCGACACCACCGCGCTCACCGCCGGCCGCTGGGTCTGCGAAATGCTTGCGGGGTTCGAGCGGCGGCGCGCGGCCGGGTTAAGCCACTAATACAGCCTTGCGGCCCGTAGCGGCGGGCGGCATCGTGCGCGGCGTGCCATAAAGGGGGATTCGCCATGCGCTCTTTCGCCGCCGCTCTCGTGCCGCTGCTGCTTGCCGGAACCGCGCTCGCCGAGACGCCGCCGAGCCGACTTGCCGAAGCCGAAGCGCGCGACGAGGCCGCCGCGAAGGGCAAGGCGCAATGGGGCAGCTTCGGCGTCGACACCGCGTCCGCCGACAAGAGCGTGAAACCGGGTGACGATTTCTGGTCCTACGTCAACGGCACCTGGGCGAAGACGGTGGAAATCCCTGCCGACCGAGGCGCGCTCAGCCAGGTGCAGCGGCTCAACGACCTGTCGGGAAGCCAGGTCCGCACGATCATCGAGGAAATGGAGCCGCGCCGCGCGTCGCTGAGCGGAGACGACGCCCGCGTCGCCGATTATTATGCCACGCTGATCGACCAGGCGGCAATCGACGCCAAGGGCGCGGCGCCGCTGATGGCCGATGTCGCGACGATCCGCGCCGCGAAGGACCGCGCGGCGCTCGCCGCCGAGATGGGCAAGGCTGCGCGCCAGTGGCAGGGCACGCCGCCGCTGGGGCGGATGCCGCGCTATTTCCCCGCGCCGGTGGAGGTCGGCATCGGCCAGGATCCCAAGAATCCCACGAGCTATGTCGTCGGCATGGGCCAAGGCGGGCTCGGCATGCCCAACCGCGATTATTATCTGAAGGACGACGCGGATTCGGTGAAGGCGCAGGCCGCCTATCGCGATCATGTCGCGGCCATGCTGACGCTGGCCGGCGTGCCGAAGGCCGCGACCACGGGCCGCGCCAAGGCGGTCTATGATTTCGAGCGCGCAATCGCCGAGGCGCACTGGCCGCTCGCCGACAGCCGCGATGCCGACAAGACCTACAATCCGATGACGCTGGCCGAGCTCAAGGCGAAGGCGCCGGGGCTCGATTGGGACGCCTATCTCGGCGCCGCGGGGCTCGGCGGGCGGCCGACCTATATCGTCGGCGAGACGGGCGCCGTCACCGGCATCGCCAAGCTCTGGGCCGCGACACCGCTGCCGGTGTTGCAGGATTGGATGACGGTGCGCATCGCCAAGGACCGTGCGCTGGCGCTGCCCAAGGCGTTCCAGGACGCCGAATTCGCTTTCTCGGGCGGCGTGCTGGGCGGCGCGACCGAGGCGCCCGCGCGCTGGAGCCAGGCGATCGAGCTGACCGCGACGGCGATGACCGACGCCGTCTCCAAACCCTATATCGAGCGCCATTTCCCGCCCGCGACCAAGGCGGCGATGGACGATCTCGTAGCCAATGTCATCGCGGCGATGGACCGCCGCTTGGCGGGCCTCTCATGGATGACGCCCGAGACCAAGGTGAAGGCGCGCGCCAAGCTCGCCGCGTTCACGCCGATGATCGGCTATCCCGACACGTGGCGCAGCTATGACGGGCTGCAGGTGGTCAAGGGCGACGCCTACGGCAATTTGAAGCGCGCGGGGGCGTTCGACTGGGACCGCAGCCTTGCCCGGATCGACCGGCCGGTCGACCGGCGCGAATGGTGGATGATGCCGATCACCGCCAACGCCTATGCCAGTTTCCAGAACAACCAGATCGTCTTCCCCGCCGGCTATCTCCAGCCGCCGCATTTCGATCCCTACGCCGATCCCGCGGTCAATTACGGCGCGATCGGCTATGTCATCGGCCACGAGATCAGCCACCATTTCGACGATCAGGGCAGCAAGTTCGATCCCGAAGGCCGGCTCGCGACCTGGTGGACCCCAGCCGACATCGCCGCCTTCGATGCGCGCAAGGCCAAGCTCGTCGCGCAATATGACGGCTATGAAGCGCTGCCCGGCCTCAACATTCGCGGCCAGCAGACGCTGGGCGAGAATATCGCCGACAATGCCGGGCTCGCCATCGCTTACGACGCCTATCAGCTCTCGCTGAAGGGCAAGCCCGCGCCGGTGATCGACGGCACGACCGGGGATCAGCGCTTCTTCATGGGCCGCGCGCAGGTCAACAAGGTCGCCTTCCGCGAGGCGGAATTGCGCAAGTCCGTGCTGTCCGGCGTGCATTCGCCGAGCAAGTGGCGGACCTGGGCGGTGCGCAACCACGACGCATGGTACAAGGCGTTCGACGTCAAGCCCGGCGACAAGCTCTACCTCGCCCCCGCCGACCGCGTGAAAATCTGGGAATAGGCTTGCTTTCGCGCAGGCGGGCGCCAAATCGGCGCGATGCACGATAGCGATCCGGCCCTGGTCGACGACTTCCGCGCGGCGATGCGGCGCGTGGCGTCCACCGTCAACGTCATCAGCATCTGCGTGGACGGCGAGCCGATGGGCATCACCGCCACCGCGATGTCGAGCCTGTCGGTCGATCCGCCGAGCCTCCTCGTCTGCATCAACCGCGCCGCGGCGATGCACGCGCCGATGGAGGACGTGACCCATTTCACCGTCAATGTGCTGCACCGCGACCAGGCCGGCATCGCGCAGATGTTCGCCGACCGCGAGAAGCATGCGCTGCGTTTCGCCAGCGGCTGGGAGGTGTGCACGACCAATCCTCCCCGGCTAGCCGATGCACAGGCCGCGCTCACCTGCCGCCGGATCGATCATCACCGCTTCGGCACGCACAGCATCTTCATCGGCGTCGTCGAATCTATCGCGATCCGCGACGAGGTAGCGCCGCTCGTCTATCTCGACGGTGACTATGGCGGGGTGAGCTAGATCATTTGGCAAACAGTTTCGCCGGGTCGGCCATTGCCTTGAACTCCAGCGCGTTGCCCGAAGGATCGGTGAGGAACATCGTCGCCTGCTCACCCGGCTCGCCGGCGAAGCGGACGATGGGGGCGATGATGAAATCGGTGCCGGCCGCGGTCAGCCGGTCGGCCAGCGCGCGCCAGTCGGCCATCGACAGCACCGCGCCGAAATGCGGCACCGGCACCTCCTCGCCGTCGACCGGGTTGGTATGTGGCTTGGGCGCGCGATCGGGGGCGAGATGCGCGACGATCTGATGGCCGTAGAAATCGAAGTCGATCCAGTGATCGGAGCTTCGCCCCTCCGGGCAGCCGATGATGCCGCCATAGAAGGCGCGCGCGGCGGCAAGATCGTGGACTGGAAAGGCGAGATGGAAGGGCGGCATGCTCATGGCGGCGCTCCTTACGTCATTCGCGCTTTCGCCGAAATGCCGGGATGGGCATAGCAGCGGCGTGAAGATTCTCGCCCTATCGCTGCTCGCTGGAATCGCCAGCGCCACCGGCTTCGCGCCGCTCGGCCTGTGGCCGGTCACGCTCGCCGCGTTCGCGCTGCTGCTCCACCTTGTCTGGAGCGCGCCGCGGCTTCGGACCGCGCTGGCCCGCGGCTATTGGTTCGGCGTCGGCCATTTCGCGCTCGGCCTCAACTGGATCGCGACCGCCTTCACCTTCCAGTCGGAAATGCCGGTCTGGCTCGGCTGGATCGCGGTGGTGCTGCTCGCTTTCTACATCGCCGTTTATCCGGCGATGGCGGCGGGGCTGGCTTGGCGTTGGGGACGCGGCGATCGCACCGCGACCGTCCTCATCTTCGCCGCGGGCTGGATCGTCACCGAATGGCTGCGCGCCACGATGTTCACCGGTTTCGCCTGGAACCCGCTCGGCGTGTCGCTGCTCGATACCGGCGTGGCCGCCGCCGCGCGCTGGACGGGCACTTATGGCCTCTCGGGCCTCACCGCGCTCCTCGCCGGCGCCGCTTGGCTGCTGATCGTGAAGCAGCGGCGTGCGGGTCTCGCGATCTTCGCCGGGCTCGCGCTGGTCTTCGTCGCGGCGCAGCTCGGCTCCGGTCCACCGGCCGGAGCCCGGCCCGTGCCGGTGCGGATCGTCCAGCCCAACATCGGCCAGCAGGACAAATGGAAACCGGGGTTCGAGCGGCGCAACTTTGAGCGGCTCGCGCGGCTGTCGGCGATCGACGGCACCGGTCCGCGTTTGCTGCTCTGGCCGGAAGCGGCCGTCACCCGCCCGCTGCAGGATCAGAGGCGCTACGGCTTCGCGCAGGCCGATGCAGCGGTGGTCCGCGAATCGGTCGGCGCGATCCTGGCGCCGCGCGACTTGCTGCTGACCGGCGGCATCACCTATCGCTCCGCCGACGGCGCCGACGTCACCAGCGCGACCAACAGCATCTTCGCGATGAACGCCGCGGGCCGCATCCTCGGCCGCTTCGACAAGGCGCACCTCGTCCCCTACGGCGAATATCTGCCGATGCGGCCGATCCTCTCCGCGATCGGCCTGTCGCGCCTTTCGCCCGGCGACATCGATTTCGACTCGGGCCCCGGCCCGCAGACGCTGACCCTGCCGGTCGCCGGCAAGGTCGGCTTCCAGCTCTGCTACGAGATCATCTTTTCGGGCCAGGTGGTCGATCGCGCCAACCGCCCGGGCTTCATCTTCAATCCCTCGAACGACGCCTGGTTCGGCGCGTGGGGTCCGCCGCAGCATCTGGCGCAAGCGCGGCTCCGCGCCCTCGAGGAAGGGCTGCCGGTGCTGCGCGCGACGCCGACCGGCATTTCGGCGATCATCGACGCCGACGGCCGCATACTCCGCCAGATCGGCTGGAATGTCGCGGGCGTGATCGACGCGCCGCTGCCGGCGCCAAAATCTCCCACCGCTTTCGCGCGCTTTGGGAATATCTTGCCTTTCGCGCTGGCACTGCTCCTCGCCGCCGCGGCGGTTGCGGTCCGCCGCCGGGAGCGCTAGATGCCGCACACATAAGGATATCTTTATATCCGCAAGTCTCCCTTCCAGAAGGTCGTTCGCAACGATGCGCAGCAATTATCTCTTCACGTCCGAATCCGTCTCCGAAGGTCATCCCGACAAGGTGAGCGACCAGATCAGCGACGCCATCGTCGATCTCTTCCTGTCGAAGGACCCGGAAGCACGGATCGCCTGCGAGACGATGACGACGACGCAGCTCGTGGTGCTTGCCGGCGAAATCCGCGGCCGCGGCATCATGGACGAGCAGGGCAATTGGGCGCCGGGCGTAGAGGATGAGGTCGAGCAGACCGTCCGCGAGACGGTGAAGCGGATCGGCTATGCGCAATCCGGCTTCCACTGGGAGACGCTGCGCTTCGAGAACAATCTGCACCCGCAGTCGGCGCATATCGCACAGGGCGTCGATGCCAAAGGCAACAAGGACGAAGGCGCGGGCGATCAGGGCATCATGTTCGGCTTCGCTTGCGACGAGACGCCCGATCTGATGCCGGCGACGCTTGATTACAGCCACAAGATCCTCGAGCGGATGGCGGCGGACCGTCATTCGGGCAAGGCGCCATTCCTGGAACCCGACACCAAGAGCCAGGTGACGCTCAAGTTCGAGGACGGAAAGCCCGTCGCCGCCACCGCGATCGTCGTCTCGACGCAGCATAAGGCGGGCTATGACGAAGGCGCCAAGCAGGACGAGCTGCACGATTATGTGAAGTCGGTGGTCGCCGGCGTGCTGCCCGCCGAACTGCTCGGCGATCAGACCGTCTATCACATCAATCCCACAGGAAAGTTCGAGATCGGCGGGCCGGACGGCGATGCGGGGCTCACCGGCCGCAAGATCATCGTCGACACCTATGGTGGCGCGGCGCCCCACGGCGGTGGCGCGTTCAGCGGCAAGGACCCGACCAAGGTCGATCGCTCGGCGGCTTACGTCACCCGCTATCTCGCCAAGAATGTCGTCGCCGCGGGCCTCGCCAAGCGCTGCACGATCCAGGTCGCCTATGCGATCGGCGTGTCGCAGCCGCTGTCGCTCTACGTCGATACGCACGGCACCGGCACGGTCGCCGACGAGACGCTCGAGGCAGCGCTGACCAAGGTCGCGGCCGAGAAGCTGGGCGGCCTTACCCCACGCGGCATCCGTGAAAGCCTGGGTCTCAACAAGCCGATCTACGGCAGGACCGCGGCCTACGGCCATTTCGGCCGCAAGCCCGATGGCGATTATTTCCCCTGGGAAAAGACCGACCTCGCCGACGCGCTAAAGCAGGCTATCTGATCAGGCCGCCCGGCGCTCGCCGCCGAGCGATGTGGCGAAGTCGAGGCCGGTTGGCTGCTGGAACAGCCGTAGACCGAATTCGGGCATGATCGCGATCAGATGATCGAAGATGTCCGCCTGGATGTCTTCATATTCCGCCCAGGCGGTCGTCGCGGTGAAGCAGTAGATTTCGATCGGTAGCCCGTCCGGCCCCGGCGCAAGCTGGCGGACCAGCAAGGTCATCCCGCCGGTGATGCGCGGATGGCCGGCGAGATAGGCATCGATATAGGCGCGGAAGGTGCCGATGTTGGTGATCCGCCGCGCGTTCACCGCGTCGCGGCCACGCTCCGGCAGCGCCTCGTTCCACGCGCCGATATCAGCCAGCTTGGCATCCAGATAGGGCGCGATGAGCGCGAAGCGGCGCATCGCCTGCGTTTCGCCGGGCGCTAGGAAGCGCACGCTGTTCTGATCGATCATCAGCGCGCGCTTGATCCGCCGCCCGCCGGATTCGGACATTCCGCGCCAGTTTTTGAAACTGTCCTCGATCAGCTTGTGCGTCGGGATGGTGGTGATCGTCTTGTCCCAGTTCTGCACCTTCACCGTGTGGAGCGCGATGTCGATCACGTCGCCGTCGGCGCCATATTTGGGCATCTCGATCCAGTCACCGACGCGGATCATGTCGTTGGACGTGAGCTGCACAGAGGCGACGAGCGACAGGATCGTGTCCTTGAACACCAGCATCAGCACCGCGGCCATCGCACCGAGACCAGAGAAAAGGATCAGCGGCGAGCGGTCGATCAGCGCGGCGATGATGAGAATGCCGGCAGCGCAGAAGATGACGATCTTCGCGACCTGGACGTAACCCTTGATCGGCCGGCGCGCGGCGGAATCGCGGCGGTCATAGACTTCGTTACCGAAATCGAGCGCGGCGCCGATCGCCAGCGCGACCGTGAGGATGGCGAAGCCCGCGGTGAGATTGCGCACCAGCGTGACGGCGCTCTCGGGAATATGCGGCACGGCGGCAATGCCGGCACCAATCACGAATGCGGGGAGTAGGTTGGACAGGCGCCGGGCGATCCGCGTCACGGCCGCGGCTTCCTCGCCGATCGGCGTGCGCGTCAGCAGCCGCGCGAAGAGCTTGAGGATGAAATGCTTGGCGATCCAGTTGGCGATCCAGGCGCCGAGGCCGAGCAGCGAAAGCGATATCAGAACTTGCAGCCAGATAAGGTCGGTGACGGTGTAACTCAGCAGATCGGTGATGATGCCCTCCTTGCGCGATCGGGATGGAGGGGGGCCTAGCAGATCGATCCCGCTATTTCATCTCCGCCCGGCCGCACGCATCGCTCCGGTCGGCCTTGCCAGTGCCTTCGGCCAGCCGCATGATCGCCCGCACCGATACGGCCGCGGCCCAGCCGATCGCGGCGCCGACGGCGATGTCGCTGACGAAATGCTTGCAGCGCGGAATCTGGATGAGCGCGACCGCGCCGGCCGCGCAGCGGGCGGGGATGGCGACCGAAGGGTAGCCGTGCGCGATAGCCTCTGCCACGGCGACCGCGCCGGCGGTATGGCCGGATGGAAAGGAGGACAGCGAATGCGTGCGGCTGCCCCCTTTCTCCATCCTGTAGCCTTTCTCAATCGCATGATCGGGCCGGGTGCGGTCCACGGTTTGCTTGACCACATCCTTGACCGCCGTTGCCAGCGTATGACTGGCGAGCATGTCCGCGCCCACACGCGCCAGGGTCGCATCGCGCCGCAATAGGCCGAGGAGGAGCACGGCGGCGGATATGGCGCGAAGCGGAGGCTGATCGCCGATCTCACTCGCCTCCCCGGCCGCCTTGACCGCCGGCTTGCGCCGATGCCGGGCTATCGCGCGTGTGACCTTGAGGTCGGCGCGCTCCAGCCGCGACAATCGACCCCGTGCTTTAGGCAAGCATCCGCACCTTCGGTTCGCGGTCATAGAATCGCCGCGCGGCGGCCTTGACGAAATCGTCGCCGAGGTCGGTCACGCCCTCATCCGCCTCGACGCCCGCCTTGTCGAGCAGCGCCGCGGCGCCGTCCGACGCGCCGATCGCCTTCAGATGGCCGAACGCGTCCATCGCGAATTGCACCGCCGCGCCTTCGTTCGACAGCTTGGCGGCTCCCTCTTCGCTGAGGATGATCGCAACGGCATCGAACACCTGGCTCGGTGTTCCAGCGAGCTGGCCGTCGGCCTTGCGTGTCTTGCCGTCTGCGAGCTTGGAGCCGCCCAGCTTGGGAGCGACCAGCTTGACCATGCCGCCAGCCTTCTCGACCGCCGCCTTCACCGCGTCGATCGCACCGCCATCCGAGCCGTCGGCATAAAGGATGCCCACACTTCGGCCTTCCAGCGACGCCTTCATATTCTTGTGGATCGACAGGGCATCGCTTGCGGCCATGTCCAGCGGGTCACGCGCCGCGGGGCTCTTCTTCGGAAGATCGATGCCCATGCCGTCGGCCACCCGCTTGGCGAGTTCTTCATCGACATTGCGCAGATTGCCGATCATCCGCGCATGGATGTGATCGATGCCGACCTTCGACAATTCGAACACAAAGGCCGAGGCGATATGCGCCTGCTCCGAAGGCGTCTGCGATGCCCAGAACAGCCGCGCCTGGCTGTAGTGATCAGCAAACAGTTCGGGTCGTACGCGAAGCTTGTCTCCGGCTTCCTCCCGCTCGTCCAATTGCCGCTCGAAGGTGTGATAGCCGGTAACCGGGCATTCGCGCGGTCCCGCCTCCTCACCAACCTCGCCCAGGCTGTTCGGCTCGTAAGTCGCGCGGCCCTTAGGCACATGCATCTGCATCTGGCCGTCGCGCTGGAAATTCATCACGGGGCATTTCGGCGCGTTGATCGGCAACTGATGGAAATTGGCCGTTCCGAGCCGCGATTTCTGCGTGTCGAGATAGGAGAACAACCGGCCCTGGAGAAGCGGATCGTTGGTGAAATCCACTCCGGGCACGACGTTGGCGGGGCAATAGGCCACCTGTTCGGTTTCCGCGAAGAAGTTGTCCGGATTGCGATCGAGCACCATGCGGCCGACGAGCCGTACCGGCACGTCTTCTTCAGGAATGATCTTCGTCGCGTCGAGCACGTCGTAGGGCTGCGCCGCTGCGAACGCCTCGTCGAACGTCTGGATGCCCAACTCCCATTCGGGATAGGCGCCGGCTTCGATCGCCTCATAGAGATCGCGGCGATGAAAGTCGTTGTCGGCGCCCTGTAGTTTCGCCGCCTCATCCCAGACCGTCGACTGGAGGCCGAGCTTCGGCTTCCAGTGGAATTTGACGAAGGTCGAGTGGCCTTCCGCGTTCACCAGCCGGAAGGTGTGGATGCCGAACCCTTCCATGGTGCGGAAGGATCGGGGGATCGTGCGATCCGACATCGCCCACATCAACATGTGCGTCGATTCCGGCATCAGCGACGCGAAATCCCAGAACGTATCGTGGGCGGCGGTCGCTTGCGGGTAACCGCGATCCGCCTCCGGCTTCACGGCGTGGACGAGGTCCGGGAACTTGATCGCATCCTGGATGAAGAAGACCGGGATGTTGTTGCCAACCAAATCCCAATTGCCCTCTTTGGTATAGAATTTGACCGCGAAGCCCCGCACGTCGCGGGGCGTATCGACAGAGCCGGCGCTGCCGGCGACCGTCGAGAAGCGCGTGAAGACCGGCGTCTTCTCGCCTTTGCGCTGGAAGATGTCGGCACGGGTGAGATCGCTGAGCGACTCGTACAGCTCGAAATAGCCATGCGCCGCCGATCCGCGCGCATGGACGATGCGCTCGGGGATGCGCTCATGGTCGAAATGGAAGATCTTCTCGCGGAGGACGAAATCCTCGAGCAAGGTCGGGCCGCGCGCGCCGCTCTTCAGGCTGTTCTGGTTGTCGGATACGGGGATGCCCTGGTTGGTCGTCAGCACCGGCACATCGCCGCCGGCCTCCTGATGCGTTTCCCCGCCCTCGCCGGCGTTCCGGCGGTCTGTATCGGCCATGCTGTTCTCCTTCGCTTAAGGGAACGGGCCGCAGAGGCGAAAGTTCTAAGCTACTGCCTTCTCATAAAAAATACTTTTTGCATGGCGTGAGCGCCGCAGGTTCGGCGCTCACGCCATGTGCCTTTCAGCCAAGGCGCGTCTGCCGCTGGCGGCTGCGCCAGGGGGCTGCGAACTGGATCTGGGCCAGTCGGCTGAACACCTGACCGATGTCGGCCAGCAGCTGATCGACCGTTCTGGCGAAGTCGGTGCCGTGATCCGCCCAGAGGCGGCCTTCGAATTCGTCGCGCATCTCACATCTCCTGTTTGGGTGGGCCAGGCTCAGATGCGCTTTCCAAGCGCCGCGCGCCAATCGAAGTCTCGACAGCTTTCATAAGCCAGGCTTATGATGGAGAGATGCGCCACCTGCCGCCCCTCGCCGCCGTCCGTGCTTTCGAGGCAGCCGCGCGGCACGGTAATTTCACCAAGGCGGCGGAAGAGCTGGGAATGACCCAGGCGGCGATTTCCTATCAGGTGAAATTGCTGGAGGAACGGGTAGGAACCCCGCTTTTCCACCGCGTGCGCCGCCAAGTGATGCTGACCGAGGCGGGGCGCCGCATCGCGCCGCTGATCTCGGGCGCGTTCGATACGCTGGACGATGCCTTCGCGATCGCGCGTGCCGAGAGCGAGAGCGTGCTGACCATAAGCTGTTCCAATACCTTCGCGTCCAACTGGTTGGCGATGCGGCTGGGCGGATTCCAGATGGAACGGCCGGGACTGGCCGTCCGGCTGCGCACCGACGACGACATCGTCGATTTTGCGCGTGACGAGGTCGATGTCGCGATCCGCAACAGCATCGAGCCCTGGCCCGGACTGGTATCCCACTTCCTGATGCGCGTGCCCATCGTCCCTATGGCGAGCCCGGCATTTCTCGACCGCCACGGCCCGGTCGAGACGCCCGAAGATGTGCTGCGGCTGCCGCGCATGTCGCCGGACGACATCTGGTGGAAGGTCTGGCTGGAAGGCATCGGCCTGGCGGTGCCGGAACGCGGCGCCACGGCGGGCGTCCGCCTCGACAGCCAGGTGATGGAGGGCAATGCGGCAATCGCCGGCCACGGGATCGCCATCCTCAATATGGCGCTGTGGATGCACGAAGTGCGCGCGCGCCGGCTGCTGCCCGCACCGCGCCGCATCGTCTTCGGCCGGCGGAGCTACTGGCTCACATACCCCGAAGGAAAGCGCAACGCCGCCAAGGTGAAAGCCTTCCGCGCCTGGATCGAGGCGGAGATGCGCCGCGACGCGGAGGAGGACGAGGACGGGGTTTTCGATGCCCCGCCCTCGCCATAAGACTCACTCCGTCGGGAAGCCGCGGATCTTGAGGAGCGCGTTGACGTCCGGATCGCGGCCGCGGAAGGCGCGATAGGCCTCCGCCCGGTCGGTCTCGTTGCCGGTGGAGAGCAGGATCTTGGCGAAGCGGTCCGCGGTCGCCTGATCCCACGGGCTGCCCGCTTCCTCGAACGCCGCCCAGGTGTCGGCGTCCATTGTTTCCGACCAGAGATAGGAATAATAGCCCGCCGAATAGCTGTCGGACGAGAAGAGGTGATTGAACTGCGGCAAGCGGTGCCGCATCACGATCTCCTTCGGCATCCCGATCTCGGCCAGCGTCTTCTTCTCGAACGCGTCGGGATCGACGACCCCGTCGGCCAGCGTGTGCAGCTTCATGTCGACGATCGCGGAGGAGAGATATTCCACCGTGGCGAAGCCCTGGTTGAACGTCTCCGATGCCTTGATCTTGTCGAGCAGCGCCTGCGGCATCGGCTGCTTGGTCTGATAATGCCGCGCATATTTGTCGAGCACGTCGCGGGTGAGCAGCCAATGCTCGTTCACCTGGCTCGGATATTCCACGAAATCGCGCGGCGTGCCCGCAAGCCCCGGATAGTTGATGTTCTGGAGCAGCGAGTGGATGCCGTGGCCGAACTCGTGGAACAGCGTCTCGGCATCGTCGAGGCTGATCAGCACCGGCTCGCCGGGCGCGCCCTTGGTGAAATTGTTGTTGTTCGACGATAGCGCTGTCTGCGCCGGCGCCATCCGCCGCTGCGAGCGATAGGTGTTCGCCCAGGCGCCCGAGCGCTTGATCGAGCGCGCGAAATCATCGCGGTAGAAGAGGCCGACATATTTGCCGGCGCGGTCCGTCACCTCATAGACGCGGACGTCCGGCTCGAACACCGGCACCGTGCCGGTGATCTCCTTGAAGTTGAGGCCGTAGAGCCGGTTGGCGGCGTAATAGGAGGCCTCGATGATGTTATCGAGCGCGAAGTAGGGCTTCAGCTCCGCCTGATCGAGATCGTAGCGGGCCTTGCGCACCTTCTCCTGATAGAAGCGATAATCCCACGGCTCGATCGTGAGCTTGGCGCCCTCCTTGTCTGCAATGGCCTGCATGTCGGCCACTTCCTGCTTCACCCGCGCGACGGCGGCGGGCCAGACCCGCATCATCAGCGTTTCCGCCGCTTCGGGCGTCTTGGCCATCGTGTCCTGCATCCGCCATTCGGCGTGGTTCTTGAAACCGAGCAGCTTGGCGCGATCGGCGCGCAACTTCACGATCTTGGCGATCGTCGCATTGGTGTCGTTGGCATCGCCATTGTCGCCGCGGTTGACGAAGGCGCGCCACGTCTTTTCGCGCAGCGCACGGTCGGTCGCGAAGGTCAGCACCGGATCGACCGCCGAGCGGGTGTTGACGATCGCCCAGCCCTGCTGCTTGCGCTCTTCGGCCGCAGCCTTCGCTGCCGCCTTGTTGGTCGCAGGCAGACCGGCGAGCTGCTTCTCGTCGGTGACGAGGATCGCAGTGCCTTCGTCCGCCAGCAGCTTCTCCGAGAAGGCGCTGAACGCGCTCGCGAGCTGCTGGTTGATCGCTGAGAGCTGCTCCTTCTGCGCGGCGTCGAGCTTGGCGCCCTGGCGGACGTAGCTATCGTAGATGCGCGTCGTCAGGCGGGCCTGCTGCGCATCGAGCCCGGTGTTGCGCGCGTTGTAGACCGCCTCGATCCGCTGGAAAAGCTTGGGATCGAAGGTGATCTCGTCCTGCGCCGCGGAGAATTTGGGCGACCATTCGCGGTCGAGCGCCTGATAGGCGGGCGTGTTCATGTTGCTGGTCATCACGCCGAACAGCGCGAACACGCGCCCGAGGCGGCGACCGGCATTCTGCATCGCGCCGATCGTATTGTCGAAGGTCGGCGCCTCGGGATTGTCGGCGATCTTGCGATATTCCGCGCGGCGCTCGGCAAGCGCGGCTTCGAACGCGCCGGGGAACAGCTCGGGCTTCACCTTGTCCCACGGCGGCACCCCGCCATAAGGCCCGCTCCAGTCGGCGAGCAGCGGATTGGCGGCGACATCGGCCGCGGGCGAAGGCGCCTTCGTGGCGGCGCCCGTCTGGGCGAAGGTCGCGGTCACGGGCAGAAGCGCCGCCAGGGCGCAGGCGGCGAGAAGCTGTTTCGGCAAGATGGGGAGACTCCGTACATGGTTCTCCCAGCACCATAACGGCCGTACCAGCTATGTGAAGGGCGGCGGGTCAGCCGCCGGTCACGCCTCTCCGAAGCCGTCGGCCAGGAAACGCTCGGCGATCTGGGCGTGGAGCGCGGCGCCGCGCGCCATCACGCTCTCGTCGATCACCATGCGGGTGGAATGGAGCACCTCCGCCTTCTTCCAGTCCGCATCCTCATGCGCGGCGCCGAGAAAGAACATCGCCCCCGGCACCTTTTCGAGCACGTAGGAGAAATCTTCCGCGCCCATGATCGGCGATGCCATCGTTTGCCAGGCATCGTCGCCGAACAGCGATTTCGCCGTGTCGCTGCCGAGCGCGACCGCGCGCGGGTCGCAGATCGTGACGGGGAAGCCCTTCACGAACTCGACGGTGGCGGTGAGGCCGTGCGCGGCGGCGATATGCTCGGCGAGCCGCGTCAGTCCCGCCTGCACCTTGGCGCGCGTTTCGGGCGAGAGCGTGCGCATCGTTCCGAACAGGAAGGCGGTGTCCGGGATGACATTGTCGGTGGTCCCCGCCTCGATCTTGCCGATCGTCACCACCGCCGGATCCGATATCGGGATCTGGCGGGTGACAAAGGTGTGGATCGCGGTGACGAGCTCGCAGGCGACCGGCACGGGGTCCATCGCGTCGTGCGGCATCGAGGCGTGACCGCCAGAGCCGCGCACCCAGATCTTCACCTTGTCGGCCGACGCGAGCAGCGGCCCGCCACGGCCGGCGACGAGCCCGTGCGGCGCGTTGGGCAGGACGTGGAGCGCGAAGGCGGCGTCGGGCAGCGGATCGAGCAGCCCGTCCTCCAGCATGTGGCGCGCGCCGTGCCAGCCTTCCTCGCCCGGCTGGAACATGAACATCACCGTCCCTGCCAGCCGGTCGCGGTTCGCGCAGAGCAATTTCGCTGCGCCCACCAGCATCGCGGTATGCGAATCATGGCCGCAGGCGTGCATCGCGCCGGGAATGGTGGACGCGAAGTCCAGCCCCGTCTCCTCCTGCATCGGCAGTGCGTCGGTATCGCCGCGGAGCAGCACGGTGCGGCCGTTGTCCGGCCCCTTCAGCACCGCGACGACGCCGGTGGTGGAAGGGCCGCGGCGGATTTCCAGCGGCAGCCCTTCGAGCGCGGCAAGCACCTTGTCGTGCGTCAGCGGCGTCTGGAGGCCGATCTCGGGCTCGCGGTGGATCGCGCGGCGGAGCGAGACGATCTCCGGCAGCAGTTCCTCGGCGTCGGCGCGATAGGGGGTTTCGAGCATCGTCATTCTCCGGCTGGAGCGGGTGCGGAGGCGGGCGTGCGGCGCGCCGTCGCGATGGTGACGGCGGGGCTCAGCATCTGGCCGCGCATCGGCCCCTCGCCCTCGGTCGGCGAGGTCGGCGCATCGAGGATGCGGCGGACGACGTCCATCCCCTCGACAACGCGGCCGAAGGCGGCGAAGCCCTGATTGTCGCCGGGCTGCGACGGATCGGCATCCATCGACGGCATCGCGCCGACCGAGATAAAGAAATCGCTGCTCGCGGTGCCGGGCGCGGCGCGCGCCATCGAGATCGTGCCGTCTTCATGTTTGAGACCGGTCTTGCTGGTCGGCTCGTGCGCGATATCGGGCAGTACCTTCTTGGGATCGTTGCGAAGGCCGCCCTGGATGAGGCCGAAGCCCTCCTGCACTTTGGCAGACCGGTAGATGCTGCTGCCGTCGAGCCGCTTCTCGTCGACATAGCGCAGGAAGTTCGCGGTGGTGACGGGTGCGCGCCCTGCCTCCAGTTCCAGCACGATCGGGCCAAGCGCCGTTTGCAGCGTCACCCGCACCGTATCCGTGCGCGGCGCGGGTGCGGTGGTGGGCGGGGCAGCGGCGGTGTCGGGCGTTTGCGCTGCCACCGGAGCGGACAGCGTAACAAAGAGGGCGATTGCGAGTCGATGGCAAAGCATGGCCGCAGCCTAGCCGACGCGCTGCCTGCCGGAAACGGGTTGCGGCGCGGGCTTGTCCTCGCCGCGCGCCATCCCGACATGGCGGCGGCCAAGGGGAGATACGCCATGCCAGCACCGGCCCTGTTCCAGCCGCTCGACGTCGGGCGGCTCCGCCTTACGAACCGCATCATCATCGCGCCGATGTGCCAATATTCTGCGGTCGACGGCTGCATGACCGATTGGCACCTGATCCACCTCGGCGGGCTGGCGCAATCGGGCGCGGCGCTGCTGACCATCGAGGCCACCGCGGTGCTGCCGGAAGGGCGGATCAGCCCCGCCGACGTCGGCCTGTGGGACGACGCGACAGAAGCGGCCATCGCTAAGACGCTGGAGAGCGTGCGCCGCTGGTCTCCCATGCCGATCGCGATCCAGCTTGCCCATGCCGGGCGCAAGGCTTCGACCGCAGTGCCGTGGCAGGGTGGCGCGCAGATCGCGCCGGACGCCGCCGACGGCTGGCAGACCGTCGCGCCGTCGCCTCTGCCTTTTGCGGAGGGCGAGAATCCGCCGACGGCGCTGGATGCCGATGGCTTGGTGCGGGTGCGCGACGCCTTTGCGGGGGCTGCGGCGCGCGCCGGGCGCCTCGGGATCGACGCGGTGCAGATCCATGCGGCGCATGGCTACCTGCTCCACCAATTCCTCTCCCCGCTCTCCAACCGCCGCGAGGACGGTTACGGCGGCTCGCTCGAGAACCGCATGCGCTTCCCGCTCGAAGTCTATGACGCCGTGCGCGCCGCCTTCCCCGCCGATCGCCCCGTCACCGTCCGCGTGTCCGGCTCCGATTGGGTCGAGAGCGGCTGGGACGTCGAGCAGACCATCGCCTTCGCCAAGGCGCTGGAGGCGCGCGGCTGCGATGCGATCCACGTGTCGAGCGGCGGGCTCGATCCGGGGCAGGCGATCCCCATCGGCCCCAGCTACCAAGTGCCGCTCGCACGCGCGGTGAAGCAGGCGATCGGCATGCCGGTCGTCGCCGTCGGCCTCATCACCGATTTCGAGCAAGCCGAAGCGATCGTCGGCACCGGCGATGCGGACATGATCGCACTCGCGCGCACCATCCTCTACGATCCGCGCTGGCCGTGGCACGCCGCCGCACATTTGGGCGCCAGCGTCCATGCCGCGAACCAGTATCTCCGATCGCAACCGCGCCGCTTTCCCAAGCTCTTTGACGCGAGCGGGGACTGACGTTCGGGGCTATGAGAGGGTGGTGCCCAGGGACGGGATCGAACCGCCGACACCGTGATTTTCAGTCACGTGCTCTACCAACTGAGCTACCTGGGCGCGGGCCCGAGAGGCCGCGGAAGCAGCGCCTATAGAGGCGGCTCGCGCTCACTGTCCAGCCCATCCGCATCAAAATCGCCCGTGCTTTCCGCAGGCCGCCCCGGCACGCGATAGGCATCGCCCAGCCAGTTGAGGAGATCGCGGTCGCGGCAGCCCTGGCTGCAGAACGGCGCATGGCTTTCGCTCGGCGGCTTGCCGCACAAGGGGCAGGTCTTGCTAGGGATGTTGGGCCTGGACATGGCCGGCCGATATGGCGAGCGCCGCATCGGCCCGCAAGACGAGCGGCGCACCGATCCGCCGTTCCGCCTCCGCAAGCCAGGCGGGCGACATCCGCGCGATGACGGCGGGCGAGGCGGCGATGGTGCGCGGGCCGGAGCCCGACGACCGCTCGACGCGGCGTAGCAATGCCCGTGCCGCGGCGCCTGCGGGATCGGCGGCGAGCATCTCCGGGATCGACGCACGAGTGCGGCGGCGGACGATCTGCAGGAAGCCGAAGCCGTTGACCGCAGTGCGCTCGAAAGGTTGCGGCAGGATGCGATCGACCGCCTCCGCCGCCGCCTGCCGCGCGGTGCGGTCCGGGACGGTGGGGAGATCGACGCCGATCGACCCGCCGATGTCGAAGCGCAGGATCGCACGCGCCGCGGCTGCCGCACCCGCCACGGCAAGCGCGGCGGGTTCGAGCGTGCCGTCGACGTCGAACAAGGTCATCGCCGGGGTGACGCTCATCCGCAGCGCGCCGCCCGCGAAGGCGATGTCGGCCGTCGCCGCTTCCTCGAGTAATTCGGTCCAGCCCGCGGCCTCGAAGCGGTCCGGCCCGGCGGTAGCCTCGCGCACGGGGTGGCCCGTCGCCGCGATGCGGGCGCGGAGATCGGGACCAGGGCCGAGGGGCGCATCACTGGCGCGGACGCGTGCCGGCTTGGGGCGGCCCGCTTCGGGGACAGGCTCGCGGACGATTTCGGCGTGGAAGGCGGCGCCTTCGGTCAATCCGCGCGGCAGCGGCTCGATCATCGCCTCGCCGCCGTCCGCCAAGGCGGCGATCCCGCGCCGGCCGGGGATCAGCACCTTCGCGAGCTTCGCGGCCACGACCGACCCGGCCGGCATCGTGCCGTGGAGTTCGATTGCCGCCGCGACAATGATCCCGTCCGCGACCAGCACCGCGCGATCCTCGCCGATGCCGGCTTCGAACAGCCACTCAGCCAAGCGGATATCCGGCGGACGCGAGCAGCGCGCGGGTTTCATAGAGCGGCAGGCCCATCACGCCCGAATGGCTGCCGGAAAGCCAGCGGACCAGCGCCTCGGCGCGGCCCTGGATGGCGTAACCGCCCGCCTTGCCGCGCCATTCCCCGCTGGCGAGATAAGCGGCAATCTCGGCGTCCGAGAGCCGCTTGAACGCCACGATCGATTCCGACAGGCGTTGTCGCGCCGGCTGGCCGGGCGCGATCAGCGTCACCGCGCTCAGCACGCGATGGCGGCGGCCCGACAACAGGCGCAGCGCCGCCTCGGCCTCGGTCTCGTTCTCGGTCTTGGGGAGGATGCGGCGCCCTGCGGCGACCACCGTGTCGGCGGCGAGCACCAGCGTATCGGGATGCGCCGCCGTGATCGCCGCGGCCTTCTCTGCCGCTAGCCGCGCGGCATGCACCCGCGGCAGCTCGCCGCTGCGCACGCTCTCGTCGATTTCGGCGGGAAGGATGGCATCGGGCACGACGCCGATCCGCGCGAGCAGATCGACGCGGCGCGGGCTGGCGGATGCGAGGATCAGGCGTGGGAGCACATCATGTGCTGTCATGCTGAACTCGTTTCAGCATCCATTTCGACGCAGCCCTGCCGGTGGAAACATGGACCCTGAAACAAGTTCAGGGTGACAATGATGCGCCCGTGCGCCTTCAGCGTCACTTGAAACGATAGGTGATCCGGCCCTTGGTGAGATCATAGGGCGTGAGCTCGACCAGCACTTCGTCCCCCACCAGCACGCGGATGCGGTTCTTGCGCATCTTGCCGGCGGTATGCCCCAGTATCTCGTGGTCGTTCTCCAGCTTCACGCGGAACATCGCGTTGGGGAGAAGCTCGACCACCTGGCCGCGCATTTCGAGGAGCTCTTCCTTGGCCAAACAAAACCTCTTTCGGATCGGAAAACAATGGAACGGGAATTTGCGCCGCCCTTAGCCGCTAAGCCCGCAAAAGGAAAGCAGGTGCTGGATGCCAGAAAGGCCCCGCCGATCGTCTCGGCGGGGCCTTCCCAGGTTCAGCGATGATCGGGCCGGCTTACACTGCGCCGTGCGCCAGCGCCGCGAGCAGGAGCAGCGCGACGATGTTGGTGATCTTGATCATCGGATTGACGGCCGGGCCGGCGGTGTCCTTGTAGGGATCGCCCACCGTGTCGCCGGTCACCGCGGCCTTATGGGCTTCCGAGCCCTTGCCGCCGTAATTGCCGTCTTCGATATACTTCTTGGCATTGTCCCACGCGCCGCCGCCCGAGGTCATCGAGATGGCGACGAACAGGCCGGAGACGATGACGCCCAGAAGGAGCGCGCCAAGCGCCGCGAAGCCCTGTTCGCGGCCCGCGATCGCGGCGATCACGAAATAGACCACGATCGGCGCCAGCACCGGCAACAGCGACGGCACGATCATCTCCTTGATCGCGGCGCGCGTCACCAGATCGACCGTGCGCGCGTAGTTGGGCCGCGAGGTGCCGTCCATGATGCCGGGATTGTCGCGGAATTGATCGCGCACGTCGATCACCACATTGCCCGCCGCGCGGCCGACCGCAGTCATGCCCATCGCGCCGAACAGATAGGGGAGCAGCGCGCCGAGCAGCAGGCCGACGACGACATAGGGGTTGGAGAGCGAGAAATCGATGCCGGCGGCGCCGATACCGAGCTCGGTCGCGAACTCCTGAAGGTCGGTGGTGTAGGCGCCGAACAGAACGAGCGCGGCAAGGCCGGCCGATCCGATCGCATAGCCCTTGGTCACCGCCTTGGTGGTGTTGCCGACCGCGTCGAGCGCGTCGGTGCGGACGCGGACCTCGTCCTCCAGGCCCGCCATCTCGGCGATGCCGCCGGCATTGTCGGTCACCGGGCCATAGGCGTCGAGCGCCACCACCATGCCCGCGAGCGCGAGCATCGCGGTCGCCGCGAAGGCGATGCCGATGAGGCCGGCAAGCTGGTAGCTGACGATGATGCCGACGCAGATCACCAGCGTCGGCAGCGCGGTCGATTCCAGCGAGACCGCGAGGCCCTGGATGACGTTGGTGCCGTGCCCGGTCTCGGACGCCTTGGCGATCGAGCGGACCGGACGATAGTTGGTGCCGGTATAATATTCGGTGATCCAGACGAGGAGCCCGGTAACGGCAAGGCCGACCATCGAGGCCCAGAACAGATCCATGCCGGTGAACGCCGAAGCATCCGCCGAGCCGACCTGCTGCAGTGCTTCGGGGCCCGCCGCTTCGACCGGCCCGCCGATCACCGCATTGAGATCGCCGAGCGTGTAGGCGGCCGCGAAATAGATCGCCGGGATGGAAAGCGCGGTACTCGTCCAGAAGCCCTTGTAGAGCGCGCCCATGATCGATTCCTTGCGGCCCAGCCGGACCAGATAGGTGCCGATGATCGAGGTGATGATGCAGACGCCGCCGATCAGCAGCGGCAGGCTCATGAGCGCGAGGAGCTGCGCGGGCGTGCCCGAGACGAGCAGCGCGATCAGCACCATCGTCGCGCCGACGGTGACGACATAGGTTTCGAAGAGATCGGCAGCCATGCCGGCGCAATCGCCGACATTGTCGCCCACGTTGTCGGCGATCACCGCCGGGTTGCGGGGATCGTCCTCGGGAATGCCGGCCTCGACCTTGCCGACGAGATCGGCGCCGACGTCCGCGGCCTTGGTGAAGATGCCGCCACCGAGACGGGCGAAGATCGAGATCAGCGACGCGCCGAACGACAGGGCGACGAGCGCATTGACCACTTCGCGGCTGTCAGGCGCCGCGCCGCCGTTGACGAGTGCGTAAAAGAAGCCGGCGATGGCGAGCAGGGCCAAGCCGGCGACCAGCATGCCGGTGATCGCACCGGCGCGGAAGGCGACGGTGAGGCCGCGTTGCAAGCTGGTGCGGGCGGCTTCCGCGGTGCGGACGTTAGCGCGCACCGAGATGTTCATGCCGATATAGCCCGCCGCGCCCGAAAGCACGGCGCCGATGACGAACCCGATCGCGGGGACGAGCCCGAGGAACAGCCCGACGAGAAGCGCGACGACGACGCCGACGACGGCGATCGTGCTATACTGGCGGCCGAGATAGGCTTTCGCCCCCTCCTGCACCGCACCGGCAATTTCCTGCATTTTGGCGTTGCCCGCCGAAGAGGCCAGCACCTGCCGGCTGGTAACGAAACCATAGAGCACGGCAATCAGGCCGCACGCTATGGCGATCAACACGACGGTCATCGACTATCCTTCCCCTGTTACGTTCCGGCCGCCGCCCCGCAAATGGGCGCCCGGATCGGCGCGGATGCTAGGGGGCTTGGCGGGGCGATTCAACTGCCCTCTTAACCGTGGCGATAGCCGAGCTTTTCGGGCAGCGGGACGGCTTCACCATTATGGCTGATCGAGAGGTTCTCGCCTTCTGAAACCGCGCCGATGCGCGTGAGCGAAACGCCCGTCTCCTCGCTGAGCCGAACGACGACGTGGCGGTCCGCGGCGGCGGCGGCGAACAGCAGTTCATAATCGTCGCCCGCCGTAGCGGCGGCGAGGCGCGCGGCACGATCGTCACCGGCGAAGGCGACGAGATCCGGCGACAGCGGCACATGCTCCAGATCGACCGCGATCGCGACGCGGCTTGCCGCGGCCATCCGCGCCGCGTCGATCAGCAGCCCGTCCGACACGTCCATCATCGCGTGGACGACGGGGGCGAGCGCCTGGCCCAGTTCCAGCCGCGGATACGGGCGGCGATAGCGCTGGAGCAGATTGTCCGGGCCGTCGGCACCGCGCGCGATGGCGAGACCCGCACCCGCATCGCCGATCGATCCGCTGACCCAGAGATCGTCGCCCGGCTGCGCGCCGCTTCGCGACGGAGCATGTTCGGACGTTCCGATCGCGGTCAGCCCCATCGCACGCACCGGCATTGCCACCGTATCGCCGCCGATCAGCGCCATGCAGAAACCATCGAGGGTCGCGCGCAGCCCTTCCGCGAACCGCCCATCCCATTCCGCATCGCCCAGCCCGTAGCCGAGCAACGCCGCCAGCGGCTCCGCACCTTTCGCGGCGAGATCGGAAAGGTTCACCGCGACCAGCTTCCACGCCACATCCTCGGGCGGATCGGCGGGGAGGTAGTGCACCCCGTCGACGATCATATCGTGCGTCAGGACGAGCCGGACACCACCGACATCGAGCACCGCAGCATCGTCGATCAAACCCCGCGCGGCCGGATGCGTCGCGAAGGATCGCAGCAGGTCGATGAAATCCGCCTCGCCGCTCACCTACGTCGCATCGAAGAGGCTGGCGAGTTGGTCGATCATGGTGCCGCCAAGCTGTTCGGCATCCATGATGGTGACGGCGCGGGCGTAATAACGGGTGACGTCGTGGCCGATGCCGATCGCGGCGAGCTCGACGGGGGATTTGCTCTCGATCCAGCCGATGACCTGCCGCAGATGCCGCTCGAGATACGTGCCGCTGTTCACGCTGAGGGTGGAATCGTCGACCGGCGCGCCGTCGGAGATGACCATCAGGATGCGGCGCTCCTCGACGCGGCCGATCAGGCGGTTGTGCGCCCAGAGCAGAGCCTCGCCGTCGATATTCTCCTTGAGCAGCCCCTCGCGCATCATGAGGCCGAGGTTGCGGCGGGCGTGACGCCACGGCTCGTCGGCCTGCTTGTAGACGATGTGGCGCACATCGTTGAGACGGCCCGGCGCGGGCGGCCGCCCGTCGCTCAGCCATTGCTCGCGGCTCTGCCCGCCCTTCCAGGCGCGGGTGGTGAAACCGAGGATTTCGGTGTTCACCCCACACCGCTCCAGCGTGCGGGCGAGGATGTCGGCGCTGATCGCCGCGATCGAGATCGGCCGTCCGCGCATCGAGCCGGAATTGTCGATGAGCAGGGTGACGACGGTGTCGCGGAAATCGGTGTCGCGCTCGATCTTGTAGGAGAGCGAGTGCGCGGGATTGACGACGACGCGGGCGAGCCGTGCGGCATCGAGCAGCCCCTCTTCCTGATCGAAATCCCAGGACCGGCTCTGCTGCGCCATCAGCCGACGCTGGAGGCGGTTGGCGAGCTTGGTGACGGCGCCCTGCAGATGGGTGAGCTGCTGGTCGAGATAGGCGCGCAGCCGCGTCAGCTCCTCGGGATCGCACAGTTCCGATGCCGCGACGATCTCGTCATGCCGCGTCGTATAGGCGCGGTAATCGAATTGCGCGGACGGGTCGGACAGCGGCCGGTTGGGGCGGACGGGGAGCATCCCGTCCTCGGCTTCCTCGCCGAGCCCGCCCTCGGCGTCGGACATTTCCGGATCGCCGGAGTCGTCGCCTTCCTCGTCGACATCGCCATCGCCCTGCTCCACGCGGACATCTGCCTCGCCCTCGCCGCCGCCTGGATCGTCGTCACTGTCGTCCGCCTCTTCAGACGTCGTGTCGTCCTCACCCGCTTCGTCGGCATTATTGTCGGCGTCGTCGTCGCGGTCGGGCTTGGCGTCGATCAGCTCGAGATCGCGGAGCAGCTTGGTGGCGAGCGCCGCGAAGCCGCGCTGATCGTCGATCGCCAGCGCCAGCGCGTCGAGATCGCTGCCCGCCTTCTCCTCGATCCAGTCGGAAACGAGCGACAGCCCGCCGCGCGCGGTCTCGGGCGGCGTTTCACCGGTCAGCCGTTCGCGCACCATCAGCCCGACGGCGGTGCCGAGCGGCACCTCGTCGCGGCTGCGCGCCCGGACGATGGGATCGGTGCGGAGCCGCGCGTCGGTCAGCCGTGCGAGATTGCCACGCACCCCGGCCATCCGCCGCGCGCCGAGCGCCTCGACCCGCGCCTGCTCGGCCGCGTCGAACACCTGCCGCGCGATATCGTCGATGGGGGCGCCGCGCGCATGGAGCGCTTCGTCATGGTGGCGAAGCTTCAGCGCAGCGGCGTCGGCAAAGCCGCGCGCTTCGGCCACATCGCGTTCGGGAAGCTGGCGGCCGGGGAGCGGCACCTTGAGCGTCTTGCCTGACGCCGACGGCGCATCGGTGGTGAAAGCCAGCTCGACCTCTGCCTCCCGCGCGATCGCCCGCGCCGCGCCGCCGAGCGCGAGGCGGAAGGTCTCGAGGGGATTATCGGGGTTTGCCACGCACCTTCTAGCCGGCTTTGCCGACTACGCTTTCCGGCAGGTCCTTGCCGAAGACGCGCTGATAATATTCGGCGACCAGCGGGCGCTCCGCCTCGTCGCATTTGTTGAGGAACGAGAGGCGGAAGGCGAAGCCGATGTCGTCGAAGATCAGCGCATTCTGCGCCCAGGAGATGACGGTGCGCGGGCTCATCACCGTCGAGATATCGCCGTTGATGAAGCCTTGGCGGGTCAGCTCGGCGACCTTGACCATGTCGGACACCGCTTTCTGGCCGCCCTCGTGATCATATTCGCCAGATTTGGCGAGGACGATCCGTGCTTCCGTCTCGGCCGGCAGGTAGTTGAGCGTCACGACGATGTTCCAGCGGTCCATCTGGCCCTGATTGATCTGCTGGGTGCCGTGATATAGGCCGGTGGTGTCGCCGAGGCCGATCGTGTTGGTCGTTGCGAACAGCCGGAAATAGGGGTGCGGGCGGATCACCCGGTTCTGATCGAGCAGCGTCAGCTTGCCTTCCGTCTCCAGCACGCGCTGGATCACGAACATCACGTCAGGCCGCCCCGCATCATATTCGTCGAAGACGAGCGCGGTCGGCGTCTGCAGCGCCCAGGGCAGCAGCCCTTCGCGGAATTCGGTGACCTGCTGGCCGTCCTTCAGCACGATCGCGTCGCGGCCGACGAGATCGATGCGGCTGATATGCGCGTCGAGGTTGATGCGGATGCACGGCCAGTTGAGGCGCGCCGCGACCTGCTCGATATGGGTCGACTTGCCGGTGCCGTGATAGCCCTGGACCATCACCCGGCGGTTGCGCGCGAAGCCGGCGCAGATCGCCAGCGTCGTATCCGGATCGAACACATAGGCGGGATCGAGATCGGGTACGCGCTCGTCCGCCTCGCTGAACGCCGGCACTTCCATGTCCGAATCGATGCCGAACAGATCGCGGACCTTGGCCATCTTGTCGGGCGCATCGAGCACGGTGGCGGCGCGGCTGTCCGGGTTGACGTTGGGGATGTCGGTCATGGCAGTCTTTCCAGAAGGAGCGAGTCCCCTACCCGCTCGCGACGCGCGAAGTCGAGACGGCAACGGCAGGTGATGTGCCGTCAGGCGGCCTTGTCAGGAAGGGCGAACAGAGTGACGAAACGCTCCGCGGCGGCGCGGTTTCCCTCGATTCGGATACGGCCCTCTGCCTCGAGATCGGCGAGCGGCACATTCATGTACGCCGCGGAGGCCAGCGTGGCGGTGTCGCCAGTCAACACGACGTCGGCGCCTGCCAGATCGCGGCCGATCGTCACCTGCCCCCGGTCGATCGCGAACAGGAACTGCTGATCCGACAATCGAAAGCCGATGCTGAGCGTGACGTCGGCCGCCAGCGCCGGATCCATCATCGTTCGAAACGACAGCATCAGCGAGACCGCGCTGAACGGGCGGGCGGGATCATGGTGCGGTGATTTGACGCCCCAGCGGCCCATGACCTGAAAGATCGGCCCGGCCTGATAGCCCCACTCGGTGAGCTCATACACCTGGACCGAGGCCGGCGGCGGCAGCTTTCGGCGCAGCACCACGCCCGCCTCTTCGAGACTTTCCAGACGCTGGGTCAGCACGTTGGCGCTGATCCCCGAGATGCTGGCCTTCAGCTCGCCGAACCGCCGCGGCCCGAGCATCAGCTCGCGCATCACCGGAAGCGCCCAGCGCTCACCGAAGATGTCCATCGCGTGGGTCGCCGCGCACGCATCGTCATAGCGTCGCTTCGCCGCTGATTTATCTCCTTTAGTCATCTTTTCTAACTTCATGGTTGTGTTTTATAACTGAAAGGCGCATCAGCGTCAAATCGTGATTCGACTACCTGCCAGGGAATTGGCGGGGGCGATCGGAAGTTTCAGGAGAGAGCCATGACGAAGATGATTTTCGTGAACCTGCCGGTGACGGATCTGGCGCGGTCCAAGCAATTCTACACCGCGATCGGCGCGGAGAACGAGCCCAAGTTCAGCGACGACACCGCGGCGATGATGCGCTTTTCCGAGGCGATCAACGTCATGCTGCTGACCCACGACAAATATGCCCAGTTCACCAGCCGGCCAATTGCCGATCTCAAGGCGGTGAGCGGATCGCTGCTCTGCCTGTCCGCCGACAGCCGCGACGCCGTCGACGCGATGGTGGCCAAGGCCGAAGCCGCGGGCGGCGGCGTCGATCCGACCCCGCAGCAGGATTATGGCTTCATGTACGGCCGCAGCTTCGAGGATCCCGACGGCCAGATCTGGGAAGTGATGTGGATGGACCAGGCCGCCGCCGAGCAAGGGCCCGAAGCCTTCGCCGAAGCGCAGGGCTGACCGGAATTTTCGACGGGAGGCCGCCAATGTCCGACAAGCGCAGCATCCTTATCGGCCTTGCATCCTTTATGCTCACCGGGGCCGTGATCCTCGGCGAGCAATGGCTGGCCCTGACCGCAATCTGAGGAAGGAAAGGGAGATGCCGATCGATTCCGCATCGCCGATCACCATCACTGGTTATGACTGGGTGCCCTATTTCGCCAAGGGCCACGTGCGCGATCTCCGTGTCCGCTGGGCGCTGGAAGAGGCTGGGCAAAGCTACCGCGCGAAGCTGCTTGCGCAGGGCGACCAAAAGGCGCCGCCGCACCGCGCGCTCCAGCCGTTCGGGCAGGTGCCGACCTATGAGGAAGGCGATGTCACGCTGTTCGAATCGGGTGCGATCGTCCTGCACATCGCCGAGCGGTTCGGCGGCGGGCTGCTCCCCGCCGACCCCGCCGCGCGGGCGCGCGCCATCGAATGGACGTTCGCCGCGCTGAACACGGTCGAGCCGCCGATCACCGATTATGCCATCGCAACCCTCTTCGAGGTGGAAGAGCCGTGGTCCGCGCCGCGGTTGCCCGCGGTGAAGGCGCGCATCGCGGAACGGCTGGAGGAGCTGTCGAATCGGCTGGGGGATCGCGATTGGCTCGACGGCGATTTCAGTGCCGGCGACCTGTTGATGATCGCCGTGCTGCGGATGGTCGCGAGCGACGGTCTGCTAAACCCGTATCCCAACCTCGCCGCTTATGTCGCGCGGGGCGAGGCGCGGCCCGCCTTCCGCCGCGCGCTCGCCGATCACATGGCGGGATTCACCGGCGATCCGCCGCCGGGCTTTGCCGAATGGGAAGCAAAGATGAAAGCGGCCGAGCCTGCTTAGGCGCGCAAAAAGGAGAGGACAGATGGACAATCCCGATCAGGGGCCGACGGCCGGCCTCACGCCGCATCTCACGATCACCGGCAATCGCGCGAAGGATGCGATTGCCTTCTACGAAAAGGCGTTCGGCGCCGAGCGGGCGATGGACCCCTATCTCGCCGACGACGGCAAGCGCATCATGCATGCACATCTCAAGATCAACGGCGGGCATCTGATGCTCAAC
This sequence comes from Allosphingosinicella indica, assembly GCF_900177405.1. Taxonomy (NCBI): domain Bacteria; kingdom Pseudomonadati; phylum Pseudomonadota; class Alphaproteobacteria; order Sphingomonadales; family Sphingomicrobiaceae; genus Allosphingosinicella; species Allosphingosinicella indica. Next base: position 770,102 of record NZ_LT840185.1, read on the forward strand.
GACGATTTCCCCGAATATCGCGGATCGGCCGCGCCCGAGGCGGGACCGGTGACGCTGCACCTGCAGGTCGACGATGCGGACGCCTGGTTCGCGCGCGCGACCGGAGCCGGCGCCACCGTCGCCATGCCGATCGGGGATCAGTTCTGGGGCGACCGCTACGGCCAGGTGACCGACCCGTTCGGCCAGACCTGGTCGATCGGATCGCCGATCCGCAAATAAGAGGAGAGAGACGATGACGTATATCGAAGGATTCGTGGTCGCGGTGCCCACCGGGAACAAGGATGCGTATCGCAAGCACGCGGCCGAGGCGCTTCCGCTGTTCAAGGAATTCGGCGTCGCCCGGATGGTCGAGAATTGGGGCGACGACGTTCCCAAGGGCAAGGTGACCGACTTCCAGGGCGCGGTGCAGGCCAAGGACGACGAGACCGTCGTCTTCTCCTGGTTCGAATATCCCGACAAAGCAGCGCGGGATGCAGCCAACGCGAAGATGATGTCGGACCCGCGCATGGAAAGCATGGGGCAAGACATGCCGTTCGACGGAAAGCGCATGATCATGGGCGGGTTCGAGGCGATCGTCGACGAGACGGCCGACGGCACGCCCGGTTACACCGACGGCTATGTGCTGCCAGTGCCGACCGACAAGAAGGACGCCTACAAGGCGATGGCAATGAAGGCGGCGGGCCAGTTTCGCAAATATGGCGCGGTGCGCGTGGTCGAGGGCTGGGGCGATGACGTGCCCGACGGCAAGGTCACCGACTATAAGCGCGCGGTGAAGGCCGAGCCCAACGAGACGGTCGTCTATTCCTACGTCCAGTGGCCCGACAAGGAGACTCGCGACAAAGGCTGGGAAAAGATGATGGCCGATCCCGACATGCAGCCCGACGGCGAAATGCCCTTCGACGGCAAGCGCATGTTCTGGGGCGGCTTCCGCCCGATGATCGACGAATAAGCACAGGAAGGAGCGGCCGCGGCCGGGCGATCCGCTGCACGCGGACGCCCGCCGAGGCAACGCGCTTCCGATCCAGGAGAGTGACAATGACGGCGAGCAAATTGACGACGTGCCTGTGGTATGACGGCGCGGCCGAGGAGGCGGCGAATTTCTACGCCGCGACCTTCCCCGACAGCAAGGTCGGCGCGGTGCACAGGGCGCCCACCGATTTCCCGTCCGGCAAAGAGGGCGATGTCCTCACCGTGGACTTCACGGTCTGCGGCCACGCCTTCGTCGGCCTCAACGGCGGCGATACGTTCAAGCCGAACGAGGCGGTGAGCTTGATGATCGCCACCGACTCGCAGGAAGAGACCGACCGCCTGTGGAACGCCATCGTCGGCAACGGCGGCGAGGAGAGCGTCTGCGGCTGGTGCAAGGACAAATGGGGCTATTCGTGGCAGATCACGCCGCGGGTGCTGACCGACGCGATGGCCGCGGGCGGCGACAAGGCGAAGCGCGCCTTCGCCGCCATGATGCAGATGGGCAAGATCGACGTCGCAAGCATCGAGGCCGCGGTGCGCGGCGAGACCGCCGACGCCTGAAGTCAGGCGAACGCCGGGCGGCCCTTGAGCGCCGAATAGGCCTCGATCACCGCCTGGAGCGCCTTTTCATGGCTCCTGTCCCCGCCGTTGCGGTCGGGATGGTAGCGGCGGAGCAGCTCGGCATAACGCGTGCGCAGGCCTTTGCGGTCGACGTCAGCGGAGAGGCCGAGCGTGCGCAGATGGCGGCGATCGCCATCGCTCAGGGGCCGGCCATCGGCGCGCGCGCGCTCCACCCGCTGGAAGCGCGCGCCGATGGCATCGAGCGGATCGGTGAAATCGGCCCAGCGCGGCGGCCGGTCGGCGCCGCCGGTGGCGAAGGCGCGGGTCTCGCGGTCCCAGCCGCCGAACGGCGTCTGCGCCGCGCTGATCTCGTCCGCGCTCATCCCGTCGAAATAATTATACGCCGTGTTGAACGCGCGGATGTGATCGAGGCACAGGAAGCGCCAATCGCCCGGTCCGTCGAAATCGGCACCGCGCCCGGCGGGTGCGCGGAACTCGCCGGGCTCCGCGCAGCCGGCAACGGCGCACGGGCGCTCGCCCGTCACGCGGCCGTGAAAGCGGTTCGGTCTCGCGTTGGTCGCCACAATCTCCCCTTCGTCCGCAAACCATCTATATAGGCCGGATGAACGCCGACTTCACGGGCCCGGTCGCGGCCGAAATCACCGATCGTCTCACCCGCGCGCTCGCTCCGACGCAGCTTCGCGTGATCAACGACAGCGCCCAGCATCACGGCCATGCCGGCGACGACGGCAGCGGCGAAAGCCATTTCACCGTCGAGATCGAGGCGCCGCAATTCGCTGGGCTGACCCGCCTCGCCCGCCAGCGTGCGGTCAACGCCGCGCTCGGCGATCTGATGCGCGAACGCGTCCATGCGCTGGCGATCAAGGCGCGCGCACCCGGCGAATAGGAGATGACGATGACCGAAGACGATGCCTTCATCCAGGTCCTCCGCCCCGTCACGCATGATCTGGGCGGGTTCAAGGTCCACCGCACGCTGCCCAATAAGGAGCGGACGACGGTGGGGCCGTTCATCTTCTTCGATCAGATGGGGCCGGCGCATCTGCCGCCGGGCGAAGGGCTCGATGTCCGCCCGCACCCGCACATCAATCTCGCTACCGTCACCTATCTCTTCGCGGGGGCGATCGATCATCGCGATTCGCTTGGCACCGCGCAGACGATCGCGCCGGGCGCGGTGAACCTGATGACGGCGGGGCACGGCATCGTCCATTCGGAACGCTCTCCCGCAGGCGCGCGACCGGGCGGCCCGGAGCTATCGGGCATCCAGACCTGGCTCGCGCTTCCTTCCGACAAGGAGGAGATGGATCCGGCTTTCGAGCATGTCGCCAAGGAGGCGTTGCCGGTGATCGAAGGCGGCGGCGCGACCGCGCGCGTGGTGATGGGACGGCTGTGGGGCGAGACCGCACCGGTCACCTGCCACAGCGAGACCATCTACGCCGACATCGCGCTGGCGCCGGGCGGGAACATCGCGATCGACCCGGAGGCCGACGAGCGCGCACTCTATGTCGCCGACGGCGACGCCAACCTCGACGGGCAGGCGCTGGAGCCCACGACGCTTTACGTCCTGAAGCCCGGCTATGCCGCGACACTCCGCTCAGAACGCGGCGCGCGCGTCATGCTGTGCGGCGGCGCGCCGATGGACGGCCCGCGGCATGTCTTCTGGAATTTCGTCTCTTCGCGTCGCGACCGGATCAACCAGGCGAAGGAGGATTGGAAGGCCCAGCGCTTCCCCACCGTCCCCGGCGACGACAAGGAGCGCATCCCGCTCCCCGAAGTCCCGAAGACGGTGAGCTATCCATGACCGAGGTCGCAACCCGCCGCATCGCCCTCCCCACCGGGATCACGCTAAACGTCGCGGAGGGCGGCGCGGGCGATCCGATCATGTTTCTGCACGGCTTCCCCGAATCACACCGCACTTGGCGATTCCAGCTCGAGGATCTTGCGCACAATTACCGTGTGGTAGCGCCGGACCAGCGCGGCTTCGGCTTGTCGGACAAGCCGGAGGGCGTCGCGGCTTATGAGACCGACCGGGTGCTCGAAGACCTGTTCGCACTCGCCGACGTGCTTGGCATCGATCGGTTCACGCTCGTAGGGCACGATTGGGGCGGGGCGGTCGCCTGGGCGGCGGCGCTGAAGCGGCCCGACCGGATCGCGCGGCTGATCATCGTCAACGCGCCGCATCCGCTGGTCTTCCAGAAGAGCCTGATCGACGACGCGGAGCAGCGCGGCGCCTCGCAATATATGCGGGCCTTCCGCGACCCCGGCATGGAGGACGGCATCCGCGCGATGGGGCTGGATACCTTCTTCACCAAGACTTTCGGCGGCCACACCGATCTGGCCGCGATCGCGGACGAGGAGCGCGCGCAGTATCTCGAAGATTGGGGCAGGCCCGGCGCGCTGACCGCGATGCTCAACTGGTATCGTGCCTCGCGCATCGTCGTGCCTGCGGTCGGCGAGGAGGCCGCGATGCCCGCTTGGGTCACGGCGCCCTTTCCCAAGCTCGAAATGCCGGTGCTGGTCGTCTGGGGCCTCAAGGACAAGGCCCTGCTTCCCGTCCAGCTCGGCGGCATTGCCGACGAAGTGCCCGATGTGCGACTCGCGCCGCTGCCCGAGGCCGGCCATTTCGCGCCTTGGGAAGCGCCGCAGGCGGTGACGCGCGCGATCCGCGATTTTCTGGACGAGACCCGGAGCGCGGGCTAAGCGCCGCGGCATGACCGCATCCGCCCGTTCCCGTTCGCGCTCCGCCGCGCGGCTTGCCGCCGTGCAGGCGCTCTACCAGCAGGAAATGGAGGGAACGGCGCTGCCGCAGCTTCTCCACGAATTCCACCACCACCGCATCGGCGCGACGATCGAGGGCGTCGAATATGCGGACGCAGAGATCGATTTCTTCGACGATGTTGTCTCCGGCGCACTGGCGCGGCGCGACGAGCTGGACGGCCTCATCGCGGGCAAGCTTGCGGAGGGCTGGACGCTGGAGCGGCTCGACAAGCCGATGCGGCAGATCCTGCGCGCCGGCGCCTATGAACTGGCCGCGCGCGTCGACGTGCCCACCGGCAGCGTGATTTCCGAATATGTCGATGTCGCCAAGGCCTTTTACGACAAACGCGAGGCGTCTTTCGTGAACGGCTTGCTCGACGCGCTGGCCAAGGACGTCCGCAAGGGCTGAGGCGCAAGAACTAGGGGCCGACACCCTTTCGGATGCCGGCCCCGCCCTCGGTACGCTACGCGAGGGGCCTCGGTGGAGCGAGCGCCGCGGTTCAGCGGCGGCAATCGCCCTTGTCTATCGCGCGGCCGGCAAGCGCGCCGACGGCGCCGCCGATGATCGTGCCGGCGGTCTTGTCACCACGGCGGCCGACCACTTCATGGCCGAGCAGACCGCCCGCGACCGCGCCGACGATCGTGCCGGTCGTGCCGCTGCAGCGACGGTTGTTGGAATAATAGCGGTCGCGGCCATAATAACGGTTGCCACGATCATAGCGGTCACCACGGTAATAGCCGCGATCGTAGCCACGCTCGTAACGGGAATCCGAATAACGGTCGTAGCCGCGCGCTTCGGCAGCAGCCGGAATAGCGGCGAAGGTGGAGACGGCGAGGACGCTCGCGATGGTCAGACTCTTCAGCATATTTGGCACTCCTTACACGTCGCCTGCTGGCGAACTCCCTGATCGGTTCTATTTCGAAAGCGCACGAGCGTGTGTCCTTCGATGAAAGTGGTTTTAGGGTGATTCGCTTGATCCGATCCTGAATGTGCTTGTCAGCGATCGTTCATCGACCGGAACGGTTTTCCGTCATAGGCGGCTGTCATGCGTATCGCGGTGATCCTCGCCATTCTCATTCTGCTCGGCACCTTCGCGCCGCCCGACCTGCCCCAGCGCGAGCGGCAATATGCGGGGACGATCGCCTTCGAGCCGGTGCCGCTCGACCGCACCGACCCGGCACGGCGGACCGTCGGCAAGCTTCGCTATCTCGGCGGCTGGTCGGTCCGCAGCGACGACCCGCGCTTCGGCGGCCTGTCGGCGCTGGATGTTGCGGCAGACGGCATAATCGCGGCCAGCGACGCGGGCTGGCTCATCCGCATGCCCTTGCCCGGCCAATCTGGCCGCGTCGCGATCCAGGCGCTCGCCAAGGGCCGCAAGCAGGATCGCGACGCCGAATCGATGGTCGTCCACGACGGACAGGCTTGGATCGGGCTGGAGCGCGCAAATGCGGTCTGGCGCTATAGTCTGACGGATGGGAGACGCGAGGCTGCCGCCGAGCCTGCCAAGATGCGCGGCTGGCGAGGCAATTCGGGTGCGGAGGCGATGCTACGGCTCGCGGACGGCCGCTTCCTGATCTTTTCGGAAGGCAGCGACGACGCCGCGAACAGCGCCGCCCTATTGTTCGACGGCGACCCGGCCGAGCCGGACATAGCGGCCATCGCTTTCCGCTACCGCCCGCCCGCTGGCTATCGGATCACGGACGCCGCGCTGCTGCCCGACGGGCGGATGATCGCGCTCAACCGCAGATTCAGGATGAGCGAGGGCGTGTCGGTGCGCGTGACCTTGTCGGACCTGTCCGGCATCGCCGCAGCGAAGACGCTGACCGGCACCGAGATCGCAGCCTTCGCGGCGCCGCTGACGGTCGATAATTTCGAGGGGATCAGCGTGACGCGCGAACGTGGCGGGGCGGTCGTCTGGATCGTGTCCGACGACAATTACAATCCGCTGCTGCAGCGGACCCTGCTGATGAAATTCGCGCTGGAAGACTGACGCCGCCCCGGTGGCGGAGCGGCAATCCAAAATTCAGGCGGCTTCGGCCTGCTTCTTCGCGACGTCGCGCTTGAGGCGGCGCGCACGCAGGCTGAGCTTCTCGTCGCCCGTCTTGCCGAGCCAATTGTCGAGGCCGCCGACATGCTCGACCGAGCGCAGCGCGCTGGTGGAGACGCGCAGCGTCACGCCGCGGCCCAGCGCGTCCGAGATCAGCGTCACGTTCTGCAGGTTGGGCAGAAAGGTCCGCTTGGTCTTGTTGTTGGCGTGGGACACATTGTGGCCCACCTGACGGCCCTTGCCGGTCAGCTCGCAAATGCGCGACATGATTCTTCTCTTGTTTGAGCGAGATCCCGAAAGGGCTCCCGGAAAGGGGGCGCGGATAACGGGCTAAGGCAGATTCGTCAACCGTCATGTCCCTCGTCAAAGCGCATGCAACTCTATCATAAGATCGGCGTTTGAGTTCCGATCGTTGCGGTAGTGCAACCGATCGGGTTACGCTTCGTTGTCGGTCGATGAGCCGCGACGGCGATAAAGGAGGAATTGCATGTCTCGTCCTATTCTCATCATTCTGGCGATTGCCGTTCTCGTATTGATCGTGCTGTTCGCCACCGGCTTCTGGAGCGTCGATCAGACCCGTGAAGCCAAGCTGCCGGACGTCGAGGTCCAGGCCCAGGGCGGTCAGCTCCCGGCCTATGACGTCGATTCCAAGGAAGTCGTGGTCGGCACGACCACCGCCAACATCGAAGTACCGAAGGTCGAGACCAAGACCGAGCAGGTCCAGGTGCCGGTCGTCGGCGTCAAGGATAACGGCGAGCAGTAATCGCCGTGCCGCGCCGGCCCATTCCCCGGCGCGGCAATTGATTACGACGCGGCCGGCTTCCCACACGGGAGGCCGGCCGTTTCGATTCTCGAGCGCTGCAATTGCCGTCGGCATCACTGCACCCTAAAGCGGCGGCATGTGGGACCGCCTGCTTACCGACTGCCACATCGCGACGATGGACCCCGCGATCGCCACCCCGTTCGGCGCGATCGAGGACGGTGCGATCGGCATCCAGGATGGACGCATCGTCCGCGTCGGACGCCGCACCGAGCTTGCCGGTTTCCGTGCCCGCAGCGTCGAGCCGCTCGGCGGCGCCTGGGTGACGCCCGGATTGGTAGACTGCCACACCCACCTCGTCTTTGGCGGCAACCGCGCGCACGAATTCGAGATGCGACTCCAAGGCGCGAGCTACGAGGAGATCGCCAAGGCTGGAGGGGGGATCGTCTCCACCGTCGGCGCCACGCGGAACGCCAGCGTCGAGCAACTCGCAGAAGCGGCACGGCCGCGGCTCCAGGCGCTGATGCGCGGCGGCGCCACCACGGTGGAGGTGAAATCGGGCTACGGCCTGGATGTCGCAACCGAGATCAAATTGCTGAAAGCCGCCAAGGCGCTTGGCGACAGCGAAGCTGTGCGCATCTCTCCCACCCTCCTCGCGCTCCATGCGCTGCCTCCCGAATATAAGGAGCGGCGCGAGGAATTCGTCCGCATCGCGATCGAGGAGATGCTGCCGGCCGCGGCGGATGCAGGGCTTGCGACGGCGGTGGACGCTTTCGCCGAAGGGATCGGCTTTACGGTCGAGGAGGCGCGCGCGCTGTTTGCGGCCGCCAAGGAGCGCGGCCTCGGCATCAAGCTCCATGCCGAGCAGTTGAGTAATCTGAGCGGCGCGGCGATGGCCGCGCGTTATGGCGCGCTGTCGGCCGATCATCTCGAACATGTCGACGAAGCAGGTGTGGCGGCGATGGCCGAGGCGGGGATGGTCGCCGTCCTGCTGCCCGGCGCGTTCTATGCGCTGCGAGAAACGCGCAAGCCGCCCGTCGATCTGCTGCGCAAGCACAAGGTCGGCATGGCGGTCGCGACCGACTGCAATCCGGGCACTTCGCCGGTCCTCTCGCCGACGCTGATGCTCAGCATGGCTTGCACGCTCTTCGGTCTCACTCCCGAGGAGGCGCTCGGCGGCATGACCCGCGAGGGCGCGCGCGCGCTGGGCCTGGGCCACGAGATCGGCACGATCGCCGCCAACAAGGCCGCGGACCTCTGCGTCTGGCGCGTCTCGCGGCCCGCCGAACTAGCCTACTGGGTCGGCCTCCCGGGGCCGGAAAAGCGCATCATGGCGGGCGTGGATAGCTGAACGCTGCCTTCCACGCGGGCTGAGCTTGTCGAAGCCCTGCCCTTCTTTCTAGGGAGGCCGCAACAAGGACAGCCCTTCGACAAGCTCAGGGCGAACGGAGCATGAGACAAGGAATGCAGAACCGACGCGACAACAGCCGCCATATCGCGGCGCCCACCGGCCCCGAAATCACCGCCCGCCACTGGACCACCGAGGCGGCGATGCGGATGCTGATGAACAATCTCGACCCCGCCGTCGCCGAAGCGCCCGAGGAGCTGGTCGTCTATGGCGGGATCGGCCGCGCGGCGCGCGACTGGGCGAGCTACGATGCGATCGTTGATACGCTGAAGCGGCTGGAGGAGGACGAGACCCTGCTCGTCCAGTCGGGAAAGCCGGTCGGCGTCTTCCGCACCCACAAGGACGCGCCGCGCGTGCTGCTGGCCAATTCGAACCTCGTCCCGCACTGGGCGGACTGGGACCATTTCAACGAATTGGATAAAAAAGGCCTGATGATGTACGGCCAGATGACGGCCGGCTCGTGGATCTACATCGGCAGCCAGGGCATCGTCCAAGGCACTTACGAGACCTTCGTCGAAATGGGCCGCCAGCATTATGGCGGCGATCTCAAGGGCAAGTGGATTTTGACCGCGGGTCTGGGCGGCATGGGCGGCGCGCAGCCGCTCGCCGCGGTGATGGCGGGCGCGCATTGCATCGCGATCGAATGCCAGGAAAGCCGCATCGAGAAGCGGTTGGAAACGCGCTACCTCGACCATCGCGCTAAGGACATCGACGAGGCGCTGGCGATGATCTCCGCTGCCGACCGGCCGATCTCGATCGGCATCCTCGGCAATGCCGCCGAGATTCTCCCCGAGATGGTGAAGCGCGGGATCCGCCCCGACGCGGTGACCGATCAGACCAGCGCGCACGATCCGATCAACGGCTATCTCCCGATTGGCTGGAGCGTCGATCAGTGGATCGAGCGGCGCGAGCGGGATCCCAAGGCGGTGGCGGACGCGGCGGCGGCTTCGATGGCGGTGCATGTCGAGGCCATGCTCGCCTTCCAGAAGATGGGCGTGCCGACCTTCGATTACGGCAACAACATCCGCCAGGTCGCCAAGGACGAGGGCGTCGCCAATGCCTTTGATTTCCCCGGCTTCGTCCCCGCTTACGTCCGCCCGCTCTTTTGCCGCGGCGTCGGCCCGTTCCGCTGGGCGGCGCTGTCGGGCGACCCGGAGGACATCTACAAGACCGACGCGAAGGTGAAGGAGTTGATCCCCGACGATCCGCATCTCCACCGCTGGCTCGACATGGCACGCCAACGGATCGCCTTCCAGGGCCTCCCCGCGCGCATCTGCTGGGTGGGGCTAGGCCAGCGCCACCGGCTCGGCCTGGCGTTCAACGAGATGGTGGCGAAGGGCGAATTGAAGGCGCCGGTCGTCATCGGCCGCGACCATCTCGACAGCGGATCGGTCGCGAGCCCCAATCGCGAGACCGAGGCGATGGCCGACGGATCGGACGCGGTCAGCGACTGGCCGCTCCTCAACGCGCTGCTCAACACCGCATCGGGCGCGACCTGGGTGTCGCTGCATCACGGCGGCGGGGTGGGCATGGGCTATTCCCAGCATAGCGGCATGGTGATCGTGGCCGACGGCACCGAAGACGCCGCGCGGCGGCTGGAACGTGTATTGTGGAACGACCCGGGCACCGGCGTCATGCGACACGCCGACGCCGGCTATGACATCGCGATCGATTGCGCCAAGGAGCAGGGCCTCGACCTGCCGATGGTGGGGCGGTGACAATCACCCTTCGCCCTGGCCGCGTGTCACTGGCCGACCTCCGCGCGATCTGGGACGGCGCGGGATTCGCCCTTTCTGACGATGCCTTCACGGCGATCGACGCCTCAGCGGCGGCGGTAGGCGAGATCGTCCGATCGGGCCGCACCGTTTACGGCATCAACACAGGCTTCGGCCTTCTCGCGCAGACGCGTATCCCCGGCGACCGGCTTGCCGAGCTGCAGCGCAATTTGATCCTCAGCCACGCCTGCGGACTCGGCGATCCGATCGCGCCACGCATCGTGCGGCTCATCATCGCGCTCAAGATTATCGGTCTCGGCCGCGGCCATTCGGGCGTGCGGCGGTTGGTTGTCGATCGCCTCTTGGCATTTGCGGAAGCCGACGCCTTGCCGGTCATTCCTGCACAGGGATCGGTCGGCGCATCGGGCGACCTCGCGCCGCTCGCGCATCTCAGCGCGGCGATGATGGGTGTCGGCGACGTCCTGCTCAACGGCGAACGGATGTCGGCGGTCGATGCGCTAAAGGCGCTCGGTCTCGACCCGCTGGTACTCGGTCCGAAGGAGGGCCTGGCGCTGATCAACGGCACGCAAGTGTCGACCGCCATCGCGCTCGACGCTTTGTTCACCGGCGAGCGGGTGCTGGCAAGCGCGGTCGTCGCGAGCGCGCTTTCGACCGACGCGTTGAAAGGCACCGACGTCGCCTTCGATCCGCGCATCCACGACACGCGCGGCCAGCCGGGGCAGATCGCCGTCGCGGCCGCGATCCGCGGCCTGCTCGACGGTAGCGAAATCCGCAAATCGCATGCCGATTGCCCGCGGGTGCAGGATCCCTACAGCTTCCGCTGCAACCCGCAGGTGACCGGCGCAGCGCTCGATCTGCTGCGCAACGCGGCGCGCACGCTCGAGATCGAAGCCAATGCCGTCACCGATAATCCCGTGCTGTTCGAGACCGACGGGCTGTCGGGCGGCAACTTCCACGCGCAACCGGTCGCCTTCGCCGCCGACACGATCGCGATGGCGCTGTGCGAGGTCGGCTCGATCAGCGAACGCCGGACTGCAGTGCTGGTCGACCCGAAGATGAGCGGCCTGCCCGCCTTCCTCGTCGAGGACAGCGGCGTCAATTCGGGTTTCATGATCGCGCAGGTCGCGACGGCGGCCTTGGTCTCGGAGAACCGTACGCTCGCCTTTCCCGCCAGCGTCGATTCGATTCCCACGTCGGCGGGGCAGGAAGACCATGTTTCGATGGCCACCCATGCCGCGCGCAAGGCCGGCGTGATCGCGCGCAACGCCGCGGGCGTGATCGGGATCGAGCTGCTTGCCGCCGCGCAGGGCGTACATTTCCACGCCCCGCTCAAGACATCCGCCAAGCTCGGCGCTATGATGGCGTTGATCCGCGGCGCCGTACCGCCGCTGGACAGCGACCGCTACCTGCATCCGGATCTCGCTTGGGCACAGCAGGCGGTGCTGGACGGCACGATCGGCGCGGAGACGCTGCCCGTCCTGTTCGGCTGATCACTAAAACAAGAAAAAGGCGCCGGGATTTCTCCCGGCGCCCTTCTTCTTGTCCGTCGTTGCCCGATCAGGCGGCGACGTTGACCGTCAGGATCAGGTCGTCGGCACGGATGGCCGTGGCGCCGACGTTGATCTGGAAGTCGGCGACACCGTCGCCGTTGACGTCACCGGCGATGATCGTCGAGCCGCGGTCGGTGAAGATGCGCACTTCACCGGCGTTGCCCGAGAACGCGCTGGTGCCGACCCAGGTGAAGTCCTGGTGGCCCTCGGCGCTCGCGTTGGCGTCGATCCCGGTCAGGTCGATCTTGTCGCCCTGGCCGCGGCGGAAGTCGACGATCGTGTCGTAGCCGCCGAGATCCGAGAAGCGGAACGTGTCCGCACCCGCACCGCCGTACAGCTTGTCGTCGCCCGCACCGCCGTCGAGCACGTCGTTGCCGGCATCACCATAGAGCGTGTCGTTGCCGGCATCGCCGAACAGGATGTCGTCGCCGGCGCCGCCCATGATGGTGTCGTTGCCTTCACCGCCACGGATCGTGTCGTTGCCGCCGTCGCCGAACAGCTGGTCATTGCCTTCGCCGCCGTCGATCGTGTCGTCACCGTTGCGACCGTAGATGATGTCATTGCCGGCAAGACCGTTCAGGACGTTGTTGCCGTCGCTGCCGGTCAGCACGTCGTTGTGACGGCTGCCGGTGACGCCTTCGATCGAGATCAGAACGTCGCCAGCCGCACCGCCCGACACGAGGCCGGTGGCGAGATTGACGCTGACGCCCGAAGTCGCGGTCTGGTAGCTGACCAGATCGTTGCCGGCACCGCCGTCGAGGCGGTTGGCCGCACCGTTGGCGACCAGAATGTCATCGCCCGAGCCGCCCACGGCGTTCTCGATGATCGCATTGTAGGCGATCGCGATGTTGTCCGACATCAGGTTGTGGTTCCAGGCCGGCCCGAAGGACGCGACGAACGCATCATAGGATTCACGCGTGCGCGGCGCGAGACCCGCCGCGACACGAGCAGCATTGGTCTCTTCGAACGACGGAATTTCGTCCAGATACGTGCCGCCTGCGCTGCTGAAAGCACCCGGATTGAGATCGATCAGCGACGGCGTATCGAAGCCCGAGACGTCGATCGTGTCGTTGCCGCCGGCATCCCAGATGGTGATGACGGGCAGCGGGGTCTTCTCGAAATCGAACGTGTCGAGACCGGTGTTGGAGTTGAAGCCATACACCGTATCGCCCGAGCGCGTCTCCATGTCGGCGCCGTAGATGCGCTGGATAGCGAGAACGTCATGCACACCCGGAGTAGAGTTGTAGCGCAGAACGGTCTGCGTCCAATCGACGTGGTTCGCACCCGTTTCGTTGGCGCGCCAGTAGGACATGATCGAATACTGGTTCGAGTCCTGATAGAATTCAGCGCCGTTCTGGTAAGTCACCGAGAAGCCGGGGCCGAAGTTGTAGCGGCCGGGATGCTCGAGACCGAGCGAGTGGCCAAGCTCGTGGATGAGCGTGGTCAGGCCATATTCGCCCTCGTCGAACTGCTGGTTCGAGGCCTGCGCAGGGTTGACGGCAACGTCGCCCGCGAGACGCGCGGCAGCCGCCGGCGAGTAGTTGTACGGCAGATAGGCGGAAGCCTGCGCCGGACCGGTGGTGGTGTTCATGAAGTTGATGTCGGCCTGCGCCGGCGCCTTCTCGACGAACTTGACCGCGATCAGCTCGTCCCACGTGCCGATTGCCTGACGGGCCGCTTCGCGCTGCTCTTCGCTAAACGCCGAGAAGCCGGTGAGGCGACGGGTACCCGCCGTGCTGCCAGCGACGTTGTTGTAATAGGGATCGATGTCGGCGCGCGTATTGTAGAAGCCGAACGAGATCGTCTCCAGCGGACCGCCGGTGTAGCCGGCCGTCAGCGCCGGTGCGTAGCCAGCATTGACGCCGCCCTTGTGGCCGGCCCACGCCGCGCCGGTGCCCGGGACATAGTTCTTCAGCGGGTTGCTCGGATCGAGCGCCGTGTAGTTGGACGCAAGGTTACCGCGATTGAGGAAATGCGCGATGTCCGGCGCGCTGAGCACCGGCTTGCCGCGAATGTAGCTGCCGACCAGCCCATCGACCGAGCCTTCCGACATGACCGCGCCGCCCGACGGCACGTAATCGGCCGTGTTCCAATCGTCGGTCGGCAGATCGCCGTGATAACCGTCGTCAAGATCCTTAGACATTCAATACCTCCCGCTTGATGTGGTGACAGTTCACCATTCTCCGCCCGGCACGGCCGGACGAAAGCTCTGCACGATGCGAACGAGCGCATCCGAATTTGTCTGAAAGACCGTCAAGGGACGCGGTCATACGGCGCAAGCACCATAAGGCGCCGCCTTTATTGAGCCGACATTCGCGAAAAGCCCCGCGCCCAACCCCGCCCCTCTCGATCAGCGCGGCCGATGCCAACGGCAAGACCGCATTACTGTCAGGAACAACGGCCGCGACGCCGCTGTGGATGAATCCCGGAAAAGCCCACTGAGGCTACCCCCGCCCGAAGCGCATTAGTCCAGACACGCAAGGGAGCTGTCAACACTTAGTTAACGATTGTTTCGGAGGCGGAGAAGAAAGTTTTCCCGGCTTGTTTCAAAAGGGTACAGCCGAAGGTCGCCGATCCCGGTGGCGCCCGTCGGTCAACGCCCTTAAGCATGTCGCCATGACCCAATTACGGCTGAACGCCAGCTTCGACCCGAACGAGATCGCCGCGCGATTCCAGACGTTTCGGAGATTGCAGATCCCGAACTTCCTGGCGCCCGATTGCGCGGAGGCGCTGTATCGCGAGCTCGCCGAAAGCCGCGCTTGGGTGCTGACCGCCAACCGCGGCGAGCAGGTGATCGACTTTCGCGAGGAGATGCTCGCGGGGTTCAGCCAGGACGACTGGATCAAGCTCGACAAGGCGGTGACGCTCGGGGGCCGCTTTGGCTTCCAGTTCCGTTACGACACGATCCGCCTCAAGGACGGCGGCGCGGCGCAGGTGCCGCTGCTCGCCGCCTTCACCGATTTCCTCTGTTCGGACGAGATCGTCGCGATGTTCCGGACGATCACCGGTGCTGACGACATCGGCTTCGCCGACGCGCATGCCTCGCGCTACCGTCCGCATCATTTCCTGACGACTCATGACGACCGAATCGAGGATCAGGGGCGGCGCGCGGCATACGTGCTCAACCTGTCGCCGGGATGGCGGCCGGACTGGGGCGGGCTGCTGCAATTCTACGACGCGCAGGGCAATGTCGAGCGGGGCTACACGCCGGCGTTCAACACGCTCAACATCTTCAGCGTGCCGCAGCCGCACAGCGTGACCTGGGTCACGCCGCTGGCCGCCCAGCCGCGTTTCGCGGTCACCGGATGGTTGCGCGCCGGCGAGCGGCCCACGGCCTGAACGACCGCAACGCGGCAGAAGGGGTGCCGGGCACCCCTCCCCTCATTCCTCGCGAAGAGCGGTTTCGCTTAGCCGGGTGATCGGCGTCAGGATATATTCGAGCACCGTACGCTTGTCGCCGAGCAGGCTGACGTCGGCGACCATGCCCGGCCCGATGTCGAGCTCCTTGCCGGCGCGATCGCGCAGCTTGTCCTCGGTCGCGACGCGCACGGTGTAATAGCTCTCGCCGGTCCGCTCGTTGAGGGTCGCGTCGGGCGAGATGGCGGTAACCTTGCCTTCGAGCGATCCGTAGACCGCGGTGTCATAGGCGGTGACGTTGATCTTCGCGCGCTGGTTCATCCGCACCCAGGCGATGTCCTGCGGGCGGACCTGCGCCTCGACGATCAGGCTGTCGTCGCTCGGCACGATCTCGGCGATCGGCGCGCCGGGCGAGATGGTGCCGCCGACGGTGGTGAACAGCACGCGGTTGACCGTGCCAGCCAGCGGCGAGCGGATGACCGTGCGCGACACGCGATCGGACAGCGCGGGCAATGTGCGGCGCAATGCCACCATCTCACCCTGCGCCTGCGCCAACTCCTGCGCGGCGCGGGCGCGCCAGTCCTGACGCTGCTGATTGAAGCTCGCGCGTGCCTCGGCCACCGCAGACTGCGCTCGCGTAACGGCAGCGGATGCCGCAGCCACATCGGCGGCGGTCGTCGCCGCTCGGTTCTCGGCCTGGATCAGCGACAGCCGCGGCTCGATTCCGCGCTCGACGAGCGGGCGGATGAGCTGCAGCTCGGTCTGCGCCGCCTCGCGCGCGGAGCGGCGCGCTTCGAGCGCGGCGTCGGCTTCGGCGACCGCACGGTCGGTCTGCACCACGCGCGCCTGCGCGGCGGCGCTGAGGCTTTGGAGATCGGCCATCCGAGAGGCATGAACCGAACGCTCGATCGCAACTTGTTCCTGCAACGTCGGGCTCGGACCCGACGGGAAGGTCGGCGCCCGACCGGCAACTTCCGCCTCCAACCGCGCGATGCGCGCCACAAGCGCGTCATATTGCGCCTGATTGCTGCCGAAGGCCGATCCGGTCTGGGTCTGATCGAGACGGACGATGGGGTCGCCGCGCTTCACCTGATCGCCGACCTTGACCAGGATCTGCTCCAGAATGCCCCCCTCAAGGTTCGACACCGTCTGGAGCTGCGAGCTCGGGATGATCCGGCCGCTGCCGCGCACCGTCCGGTCGAGCTCCGCGAAGGTCGCCCAGATGAGGAACACCGCGATGAAGCCGACGATCACCCATAGCAGGATGTTCGCACCGGCGCGCGGGCGCATGCGGTCGATATAGTCTTCGAGATGCATGGGGGCGTTCATGATTTGGCGACCCTGGCAGGATTGATCTTGTCGAGAACCGCGTCGCGCGGCCCGTCCATCAACACCTTGCCGCGATCCATCAGGATGACGCGGCTGGTGAGACGAAGGAACGGCGTGCGATGGGTGATGACGATGAAGGTGCGCTCCTTGAGCTCGGCGTCGAGCCGCTCGATGAGGCCGTTCTCGGTCTGCGTGTCCATGCCGCTCGACGGCTCGTCGAAGACGAGCACCGGCGGCTTGGCGGCAAGCGCGCGGGCGATGACGATCGACTGGCGCTGCCCGCCCGACAGGCCTTCGCCGCGATCGGCTAAGCGGCGGTCATAGCCGTTGGCGATCTGGCCGATGAACTGGTGAGTGCCGGCAAGCTCGGATGCCTCCAGCATCGCCGGATCGTCAATTTCTTCGCGGCCGAGCGCGATATTCTCGCGCACCGATCCCGAAAGCAGCAGCGTATCCTGCATCACGCTCGCGATCTTGCGGCGGAGATCGACGGGGTCGAGCTGGCGGATGTCGGTGCCGTCGAGCAGGATCACGCCCTCTTCCGGCTCGTAGAGGCCGAGCAGCAGCTTCGCGATCGTCGTCTTGCCCGATCCGACACGGCCGATCAGCGCGACATGCTCGCCCGGATTGATCGTGAAGTTGATATTCTCGAGCGCCTTCTCAGGCGTGCCGGGATAGCGGAAATGGACGTTGCGGAACTCGATCTTGCCGGCGACCTTGGCGAGCCGCAGCGGATCGCCGTCCGGCCCTTCCGGGCGGCCCTGCATCAGATGGTTGAGCTGGCGATAGGCGGTGCGCGTCGCGGTGATGCGCGAGAGGAGCTGCGCGATCGTGCCCAGCGGCGCCACCGCGCGGCCGGCGAGGATCGAGCAGGCGATGAGCCCGCCCATGGTGAGCGTGCGGTTGGCGATCATCTCGACGCCAACCACGACCACTGCCGCGAACGACACCATCTGTGCCGATTGCGACGCGGTGATGCCGATATTGGCGATGAGCCGCTGGCGCAGCGAAATATCCGAATTGTCCTCGATCGAGCGCAGCCAGCGGCCGGTGAGGATCGGCGAGGCGCCGGCGGTCTTCACCGTCTCCAGCCCGCCGATCGTCTCGACGAGCACCGACTGTTTGTGCAGCGCATGGCTCATGGCGCGCGTCGCCAGCCGCTCCATCGCGGGCTGGGTAACGATGCCGACCAATATGACGAGCGGCACTAGCACGATCGGCACCAGCACCAGCCAGCCACCGATGATCGCGATGACGACCATCGTCAGTAGGATGAAGGGCACGTCGACCACCGCCGACAGCGTTGCCGAGGTGAAGAAGTCGCGCAGCGTCTCCTGCTCGCGGACGATGCCGGCGAGCGCGCCGGTGGAGCCGCGCTTGCGATCGAGCCGGATGTTGAGCAGCCGGTCGAACACGCTTTCGCCGACCTCGCGATCGATCCGCGCGCCGGCGACATCGACGAAATAAGAGCGCAGCATCTTCAGGATGAAGTCGAAGATGACGATCAGCGCAAAGCCGATCGACAGCGCCACCAGCGACGAGGTCGCGTTGTTCGGCAGCACGCGATCATAGACCACCATCGTGAACAGCGACGAGGTCAGCGCGAAGATGTTGATCAGCACCGCGGCCAGCGTGACCTTGATGTAGATGTCCTTGTTGCGGCGCATCGGCTCGAGCAGCCAGGGCGCAAAGCCCTCGCGCTCGCCGACCAACTGATCGTCGCTCATTGGGCCTCCGGCGCCGGCGGCGCGATGTTGAGAGTGGTGAGAAGCTGGCCGGTGCGGGACAGCAGAACGTAGCGCGCTGCATCCAGCTCGGTGATTGCGCGGATGTAGGACGCGGCCGTGGTGAAATAGGAGCTTTCGGAATCGAGCAGATCGAACAGCGTTCCGCGCGCGACGCTGAATCGCTCGGCGAGCACGTCGCGCGATTGGCGGCCCGCGAGATAGCTGTCTTCCAGCGCGGCGAGCTGCTGCTGCAGCGCCTGCACGTCGCTCCATGCGATTGAAGCTTCGCGTTCGGCCTCGGCGCGAACGCGATCGGCGCGCGCGGAGAAAGCCGCGGCGCGGGCTTCGGCCTGCTCGGCCCGCGCATTGACGCCGCCGAACAGCCGCTGACGCACGGTGACGCGGCCGCGGACGTCGTAGTTGTCGCCCTCGAACACGCCGTAGCGGCCGATGTCGAGGCCGCCTGAAATGCGGGGGTAGGTCGAGGCTCGCTCGGCGCGCGCGTCCTGTCGGGCGCCGCGCGCCGACGCCTCGGCGCTCTGCACGCCGGGCGAGGAGCGGGCGAGGAGCTGCGCCGCATCCTTGGACGTGCTTTCCGATCCCAGGATCGGCGCACGACCGAGATCCGCGGGGGCCGGCAAGCCGTAGATTTCCTCGAACCGCGCTTCCGCATTGGCAAGCTGCCGGCGGAAGCGGGCGAGATCGGTCTCGGCCGCGGCGATGTAACTTTCGACGCGCGGCAGATCGCCGGGCGCCGAGACGCCCTGGCGGATGCGCGTCTGGATCGCGGCGCGGAGATCCCCCTGGCTGCCGGTAAAGGCGCTGGCGAGCCGGACAAGCGCGCGATACGCGAAGACGTCGTACCAGGCGGCAATCGCGCGCAGCGTCACATCGTCGGCGCTCGCCTGCGCATCGAAAGCGGCGGCGCGGAGGCGTGCACCGGCAGCGGACACGCGGTTCTCGGTAGCGCCGAAATCCCAGATCGTCTGCTCGGCGTTGATCGTCGCATCGGTGCGGCTGCGCGAGCGCGCGCGTTCGACGATCACGTCGATATTGTCGACATCGAAACTGCGCGCGAACGACGTGCTGGTGTTGAGCCCGAGGTCGACCGTCGGCCAGCGTTGGGCCGTCGCCTGCTTCCGTGCGGCCTCGGCCTGCGTGATATTGGCTTCCGCCTCGTTGACCGCCGGGCTGCGCGCCACGGCTTGGCCGACGAGCTCGGTAAATTCGGACGGCGAGACGCTGGTACGGGCGAGACCCAGAATCGGGTCGCCCTCGCGGTTGATGCGCAGCGGATCGGCGATCGGTTGCGGTAGGCGCTGAAGCTGGCCATCCACCATCGCCGGCTGACGTTCGCGCGGCACGCCGGGTGTTCCGAGCGAGGGGGCCGGCTGCATCGCGACGCTCGGCACCGGCGCCGGGGTGACAGCGACGTTGCCGGAAGGCGGCGCGGGCTGTGGCAATGCAGTGGACGGCGGTGCGACCGGATCGCGCTCGCGCGTCGTCGCGCGCGGATCGCCGGTCATCGGCGGCAGTTGGCTGAGCGGATTCTCCGCGCCGGGGGTTTGCGCGGCCAGCATGGCCGCGAGCGCGATAAGCGAAACAGGCATCGTCAACGCCGATCCTCAAAGCCGAAATAAAAGGCGTGCCCCCCGGCAGCGCTGCGGCAAACAACAGAT